>CACYDQ010000249.1 GCA_902773215.1 uncultured Spirochaetaceae bacterium
CAGATGATTCGCGCACGCGGTTCGCAGAATCTTTATTCGCTGCAGCAGGACATCCATGCAAGCGAGCGGCAGCTTGAGCGTCTTTTTCCAGTACGCTTTCCCTTTCGCCAAAGAAACTGTCGTCCCTCGTCCGCTATCAGAGTCTCTGGCAGGACGTGTGCCGTAACGGGACTTTTGACGTTCAGGATGCAGTCTTTGCCTACGGCTATTTTGACCAGGCACATCTTCTGAACGACTTCAAGAAGTTCCACGGCATGAGCCTGCGCGATGCGCGGCGAACCGCAGGACTGTCGGCTTTTTACAATACATGGGTGTGAACCTACCGTATAATCTGCTACATCTGACTTTATGGAGAAGAATCGATGGTTGGTTCAATAAGCGTATGCGGCACGGACTGCTCGAAGTGCTATTGCAAGGATATGTGTGCGGGATGCAATGCCTGCAAGGGAATCGTCTTTCATACAGGCGGGAAGGAGTGCGCCATCTATAGCTGTTGTGTCACCCAGCATGGGTATACGAACTGCCTTGAGTGTGCGGACATTCCGTGCGCAATCTGGAAAAAGACCCGCGACCCGAAGTTCAGCGATGAGGAGTTTGAGGCGAACATCAGGGGACGGATCGAGTTGCTGAAGAGCCTGTCTTCGGTTTGATTGGATTCCGCGCCGTCAAAACTCTGCTCCTACGGCAGCAGGCAGAAGGTCTGCGCGTCGATTTTCTCCATGCCGAGGTTCTTCCAGAAGATTTCCGCGTTTGTGTCCTTTGCGTCCAGGTAGATTTTCTTTGCGCCGGTGGAGAGGATGAGCCGCTCTATCGCGCTGGTGCCGATGCCGACGTGGCGGTACTTCTTGTTGACTTCGAAGAGGTCTATCGTGAGGATGTCGTCGAACTGCTTGTAGATGCACACGGCCTTGAGGAGGTCGCTGGACGGCTTGTAGTCAAAGACCATGTAGGAGCTGTCCTTGAGCAGGAATGGGAACTCTCCTTTCTGCGTGTAGGCCTTGAGCAGGGGAAAGTTGTCCCAGCCTTCCAGGGCCATGTAGGACTCGAAGATGTCGCAGTCCAGAATCCGGTAGTTCAGGTTCATGCCGCTCAGTATACGTACAAGAAGCCTTTCGTGCAAGGGCGGGACCAGCGGGCGGGTGGCCTAAACATGTGTTATTTCCTCTTCTTGACATTACAATACTTTATAAATTATAATAATACTGTTATATTGCTGCTCTGGGGGCGCAAAAGCTTCCTGTCGGTGTATAAAACATGTCTTGCTAAGGAGCGTTGCATCTGAATATGGAAAAGGAAACCACCAGGAAGATTGTTTTTCCTACAAAACTGTTTGGGTAGTATCTGGCCATCTACTTTGTCCCCATCGTGGTCGGCTGGATTTCGTTCGTTTCCATGAAGGTCTTTACCCTGCAGGATACACTTTCTGGTTTTAGCTCTCCCGTCGCCATATTCGGCTTTGGTGCCGTCATTGCCTTCATTTTCGTCTGGTGGTTCACGCAGACGAAGAAAATCCTGTCGTTTGACCTGACGAAGCCTGAGAACGTCGTCAGCTGCAACAAGGCCGCAAAGCGTTTTCAGAGCCTGACCCTGCTGACCGGCCTGCTGAATGCCTTTGTCTCTGCCCTGATTGTCAAGGGTGCGCTGACGGGCAAGCATGTGTATGTTGACGTGGCCCCCCTGTATACCGTCTGTTTCGGTGACGTTTTCCTGATTGCCGCGGCATTCTACATCCTCTTCCTGCAGAACTTCGAGCGTTCCCTCAGTGCCCTGCCTTTCCGGGATGAGTTCAAGTCCATGTCCCTCATCGTCCGCACCCTCTTTGTCTCATGCTTCGGGGCTGCAGGCTTCCTGCTGGTGACGGTCAGTCCCGTCCTGGTGACCGCCCTTCGCGACGTTCCCGTCGTGACCCTGTTCTGGCGCTACATATTCCCGGAAGGCATCCTGGGAGCGGTGTTCATCGTGCTTTCCA
The DNA here is from genome assembly GCA_902773215.1 of uncultured Spirochaetaceae bacterium. GTDB lineage: Bacteria > Spirochaetota > Spirochaetia > Treponematales > Treponemataceae > Treponema_D. The sequence continues at coordinate 1,970 of CACYDQ010000249.1, forward strand.
GCGTCCTCCAGATGCGGGGCATGAGCGGCCGGGTCAGTGAGATCCGCGATTTTACGCGGCAGGTTGCGGTCAAGGACTACCGGGGAAGCGAGCTTGAGGTCGAGAGCCGCGATGAATTCGGCCTGCTGATCAACGACCTGAACACCTTCCGGAACGAGACGAAAAAGCTTCTGAACGATATCCGCAAGTCCGTCACGATTTCGATGGATACGGCCGGCAACGTCAGCTCCAGCATGACGGAGACCTCTGCCGCCGTCGAGCAGATCATGGCGAACATCAACAGCGTCAAGGACCGGGTCTCGAACCAGTCGGAGGGCATTGCGAAGAGCGACCGGACGGTCCGGGATATGATTTCGAAGATACAGGAACTGGATGCGAACGTGAACCAGCAGGTTGAAGGGGTTTCCAATTCGTCGAGTGCCGTCGAGGAGATGGTCGCGAACATCCGGTCTGTGACGCAGATTCTGGAAGGAAATACATCGACCGTGGAGGAACTGGGAGCGGAATCCGAGAAGGGCCGGGAACGGATCAGCGAGTCGGCAAACCTGGCGGCGATAGTCCTTGAGAAATCCGCAGGGCTCGTCGAAGCTTCTAGCATCGTGCAGAGCATTGCTGAGCAGACCAACCTGCTTGCCATGAATGCGGCGATTGAGGCCGCTCATGCCGGGGATGCAGGTAAGGGCTTCGCGGTCGTTGCGGATGAGATCCGCAAGCTTGCGGAACAGTCGAACGTGCAGGGAAAGACGATCGGCAGCCAGCTGAGCGAGCTGCAGGAAATCATCCAGAACGTTTCGGAAAACACAAAGTCGGTGCAGAATCAGTTTGAGGTGATTTTTGCCCTGACGAACAAGGTCCGCCAGCAGGAGACGGTCATCAAGAACGCGATGGAAGAACAGGATTCCGGCAGCGCGCAGGTCCTTCAGTCCATCAGCGGCATCAAGAATTCGACCGAAGCGGTCAGGAACAATACGGGGCTTTTGCTTTCGGAAGGAAAACAGATCGGGCAGGAGATGCAGCGGATTTCCGACGGAACCGTTGAAATCACTGATGCGATGAATGAGATGGTCGCGGGATCCGGCCAGATTACCAAGGCCGTCGAGCTGTGCCAGAACCTGAGCAGTGAGAACCAGGGGAACCTGAACGACCTGCAGAAGGAAGTCAACCAGTTTACGGTTGAATAATCTGCTTTCCGGGTGTGGGGGCAAAGGCGGGGCTGCCGCAGGATGCTGGCACCCCCGCCTTGTTTTTTATAGTTCTTACTCCGTCGGCCGCTTCTTGAGCGAGGCGCTGTCTATGACAGCCTGGCCCTTGCCGACTTTCTGCTCCATCATGGCGCGTACCTTGAGGGGCAGGCCGAAGAGGGTGATGAAGCCGTCAGCGTCCTTGTGGTCATACAGGTCGCCGGTCGCGAAGCTTGCGATGCTCTCGTTGTAGAGGCTGTAGGGCGAGCCGCTGCCCGCGCCGCGCATCGTGCCCTTGTAGAGCTTGAGCTTGACCCAGCCGGTAACGTTCTCCTCAACCTTGTCCATGAAGGCCATGATGCCCTCCATGAGCCCGGTGAACCACTTGCCGTCGTAAATCAGCTCGGCCTCGCGCAGGGCGACGTGCTGCTTGAAGTGGTAGGTGTCCCTGTCCAGGCACAGGTGGTCAAGCTGCTCGTGGGCGTACAGCAGGATCGTTCCTCCGGGAGTCTCGTAGATGCCGCGGCTCTTCATGCCGACGACGCGGTTCTCCACCAGGTCGATTATGCCGATTCCGTTGCGGCCGCCGATCTTGTTCAGCTCCTCCATGATGGCGAGCGGGGACATCTTCTTGCCGTTGACGGAAACCGCCTCGCCCTTCTCGAACTCAATCGTGACGTACTCGCCGTCGCCGGCTTCCTCGGGCAGCTTGGTCTCCTTGAGCATGTTGGCGAAAAGACCCTCTTTCTCGGTCTCCTCAAGCTCAAGCCCCTCGTGGCTGATGTGCCAGATGTTCTCGTCGCAGGAATAGGAGTTGGCCTTCTTCATCGGGGCCTCGATTCCCCTGTCCTCCAGGTACTTCATCTCGGCCTCGCGGCTGTCCAGGTTCCACTTGCTGTCGCGCCATGCGGCGATGACCTTGAGGTCGGGCGCAAAGGCCTTTATCGCAAGCTCAAAGCGCACCTGGTCGTTGCCCTTGCCGGTCGCCCCGTGGCAGATGGCGACGGCCTTCTCCTGCCGCGCGTACTCGACCAGAATCTTGCCGATGAGCGGGCGGGCCGTGGAAGTGCCCAGCAGGTATTCGTCCTCATAGACACAGCCGCCTTTGACCGCCGGCCAGATGTATTCCTTGCAGTATTCCTCGCGGGCATCGACGACATAGCACGCTGCCGCCCCCGTCTTCAGCGCGCGCTCCTTAATCTTGGGCCAGTCGTCGCCCTGTCCCAGGTCAATGCAGACGGCGATGACGTCGTAGTCGTAGTTCTCCTTGAGCCAGGGGATGATAACGGTGGTGTCAAGCCCGCCGGAATATGCCAGAATGACTTTATCCTTTGCCATGTTGTACCTCTGAAAATGAAAGTTTATGCAGATACAGTACATCTTTTTTCATATTTATGCAAGGTGTTTGCCCTGTCTTTCTTCGTCCCGCCCCCTTGACGGCGGTCCGGCGCGGGTATATGCTTGGGGCAAAACGGCCCAGTATGTCAGTCTCATTCTTTCATTCCGCGTCAACAAAGCTCTCCTTGCGCTTCATGCTGCTGCTTTCTGCGGCAGTCCTGTCCCTGTCGCTCGTGTTCACGGGCCTTTTGCGCAGCTTCGTCCGGCAGGAGCAGTCCGCCGACCTCATCAAGGCCGCCGAGGAAATCCGCGCCAACATGGAGAAGGGCTCGGACGGCTTCTTCATGCCGTACTACATCACCTACGCAGTCTGGGAGTGGGGGACGCTGGATGCCGTCCACACGAACGACCCCTTCCTGCCGCACCTGCCGCTGACAGACGGCAATGCGAAGCTCTACCTGCAGAAGGATTTCTTCATCGACGGCGACCTGAACATCCTCTATTACGCCACTGACTGCATCCTTTCTGACGGCAAGGGCTACCAGATAGAGACCGCGATGAACATGGACAGTGACACCAGTTCCCTCCTGCTCAAGGGCGTTCCGTCCACGCTCGCCCGCATCGTCATACCGGTCCTTATCCTCTCCTTTCTCGTTTCCCTCATCATCACGCGGAACACGATGCGGCCCGTCGTGCGCATGACCGAGCGGGCGCGTCGCATAGGCAGCGAGAACCTGGGCGAGACGCTGCCCGTCAGGCACAAGGCGCAGGCGATGGACGAGAACGACGCGCTCGCGGCGACCTTCAATGACCTCTTTGCCCGGCTCAAGGCGGATTTTGACCGCGAGAAGGCCTTTACGAGCGACGTGTCGCACGAGCTCCG
>CACYDQ010000250.1 GCA_902773215.1 uncultured Spirochaetaceae bacterium
CCGATGAGGATGGGCAGGCCGTAGAAGGCGACGAGCAGGCAGAGCTCCTTGTTCGCCTCGTTCTCCGGGCGGAAGGCGAGCACCGTCGCCCGCACTGAGGACAGGAGGAGGTCGCCCATGATGATGACCATGAAGGGGATGTACATGAAGCCCCGGACAAGCTCGCCGTCCTCGGTGATGCTGAAGAGCCAGCCCGTGAGGGGGGTCGTGAGCGCGAGGAGTATCATCGCGAAGAAGGGGATGAAGGGCAGCCTCCTGTCGAAGTTCACCGGCTGCACCAGCTCCAGGCATCCGGTCAAAAGCAGGAACATGGAGAAGGAGCAGGCATTTATGGCGACGTAGAGGAAGACGTTCGACAGCATGCGGAGGAACTGGGTCTTTGGCAGCACGTCCCAGTAGACGAGCACCCAGAAGATGTCCACCAGGCAGAAGACCACGAGCGACAGCATCAGGTTTATCAGGCGCAGGCGGTACTTGTTCCTGTCCGCGTCAATCAGCGTCGTGAACAGGAGTATCGCCATGATGATGATGCAGAACTCATCGATGACCGAGTAGTAGAATGCCGCAGTGCGCGCCGCCAGATCCACTTACTTCCGTGCCCCCCACTCGGCGTAGTACGCGTCAAGCTCTTTCTTGATTCCGTCCGTTATGACCCCGTCCCCGCCGGGCTTGTAGAGGTGCTCGATGACCTCCTCCATCGTGACGATGGCGCGGGCGGGGAAGCCGTAGCGCCCGGTGATGGAGTCGAGCGCGCTCTTGTCCGTGTCCAGGCCTTTCTCCATGCGGTTCAGGCTGACCATCTCGCCGACTATCGTCAGCTTGTCCTTGTCCTCCGCCTGGCTCATGATGACGGGCATGGTCTCGTCAATCGACTTGCCGGAGGTGGTCACGTCCTCGATTATCACGATGCGGTCGCCCGCGCGGATCTCGCTCCCGAGCAAGAGGCCCTTGTCCGCCCCGTGGTCCTTGGCCTCCTTACGGTCAGAGCAGTAACGGATTTCCTTGCCGTAGAGACGGCTGTAGGCGATGACCGTGGCGACCGCGAGGGGAATTCCCTTGTAGGCGGGCCCGAACAGCAGGTCAAAGTCGTCCCCGAAGTTGTCATGGATGGCGTGCGCGTAGAATTCTCCCAGGCGGGACAGCTGGCTCCCGGTGACGTAGCCCCCCGCGTTCATGAAGAAGGGGGACTTCCGGCCGCTCTTGAGCGTGAACGAGCCGAACTTGAGCACCTTGCTCTCTACCATGAAGTCGATGAAGTCTCTCTTGTACTGTTCCATAACTACAGTATATACGAGATGGCGGGAAAAGTCCATCGAATCGCTTGGAAAGCGGGCTACTTTGTCTGGAATCGGACCAGCTTTGCCGTCAGGACGTATGCCCACAGGACGGCTTTCATGACGTGGGTTCTCTCGAACAGGCTCATCAGGAAGATGACGGCCCTGAACCTGAACGGCTCCCCGTTGTCCCGGATGAGGGTCAGCTTCCGGTTCCTGAGGTAGCCGGGGAAGGCCTCCCGCTGCAGGTCCCTGAGCTTCCCGTAATAGTCCTGCGCGGCCCGTGGCGGCAGGAGGCGTGAGTACTGGAGAATCATGAAATAATACTGCTTTATGAAAAGCAGCTGAAAGTCCTCCCTTTCCCTGGCGAATGCCTCCGCGTCGAACGAGCCCGTGAGCGTGCCCAGAGCCTCCAGCGTCTCCCGCTGCAGGGCAATCCTCCGCTCGATGGACCAGTTGCGGAAGCCGCTCGTGCTGTTTTCCCGGTACAGGAGGGTGTATTTTGCCTCCGGCACGCAGAGGAAGGATGTGCAATGGTAGTTGAACGCGGTCTGGACATACAGGTCCTCCATGACGTTCCTGCTCTCGTTAAACTCTATGCCGTTGCTGACGAATATGTCCCGCCGGAAAAAGGTCGCGTGGAACATCCCCTCCGTCCACTTCGTCGTGCGGGGCGTGGTCATCCTGACGCTGCTCTTGCCGCTCTCCGCGTTGAGCACCCGGATGCGGAAGCGCAGTTTGTCCAGCTGCCCCCCGGACAGGTACTTGTGCCCCTGCTCAAGGAAGTCGTCGTCCATCCAGTCGTCGCTGTCATGGAACACGACGTACTGCCCCCGGGCGGTTCTGAGCCCCAGCCCCTTGCTGTAGCCGATTCCGTGGTTCTGCGGGGAGGGGAGGAAGGTAATGCTCATCTCCGGGTTCTCGCCGATGAAGCGCCTGATGACCTCCACCGAGTCGTCGCTGCTCGCATCGTCGGTTATGACGAGCTCAAAGTCCCTGAAGGTCTGCCTCCTGCATTGTTCCAGGCATGTACCGATGTAGCTGGCGGAGTTGTATGAGGGGATTATAATCGAAAAGAATGGGCCGGACAAAACTTTCTGCATCTCCTTGCCCCTGCGGGCGGATTCCCATTATATCCCTTTTTCGCCCGTATGTCAGCCGGGGCCGGACATCTTCCGTGGCGGACTGGTCCCGCTCCACTAGCAACGGGGCACGAATCGTGCTAGAATAACCGCCATGACGGGAAAAGATTCGGTTCTGGCAAGCGGCGGCCCCCTGCCCCCATCCGGGGCGAGGAACGCGGGAATAGACCTTTACAAGATTCTGTGCATGTTCTTCGTGATATGCTTCCATTTTTCCGATCACGGGTCGGTTCAAATCACCGCGAACGATGAGATTACGCTCAACTGGGTTGTCCTCGCCGTATCGCGGATCTTCGGGGGAATCTGCAACTGCGCGTTCGTCCTGAGCACGGGTTATTTTCTCTGCGAAAAGAAAGCGAGCCTCGCGAGAATCGCGCGGCTCTGGCTTCAGGTCCTGTTCTACTCGGTCCTTTGCGGGACGGCGGCCTTCCTGCTGGGACTGGAGCCGCTCTCGCTGGTATCGCTCGCGAAGATGCTCCTGCCCGTCACTTTCGCCGAGTACTGGTATTTCACCGATTACATCATCCTTGTCCTCGCCTCCCCGCTCATCAACCTGCTTCTGGACAAGACGGACAGGAGGCAGCACCTCTTCCTCGTCGCGTTCTGCTTCCTGATAACTGTCTGGTTCCCGGCGTTCGGCATCCTGTATGTTTCCGGCAAATTCAACTTCTGTTTCTTCTTCCTCTATATCCTGGCCGCGTACCTCAGGAAGTACAGGCCGGAGGACAGGTTCGGGGCATCCGTGTACGGCTGGCTCGGGGGAGCGTTTTTTCTCCTTGAGGTTCTGAGCATTTTCGCAGTCAGGGTTTATAATACGATTTCTGGGGATGACAGGCCCTTCTGGTCGTTCGTCTGGGGCATGGACAGGCTTCCCTGCATCATAACGTCGCTCTTCCTCTTCATCTTCTTTTCCAAGCTGAGGCTTCGGAACAACAAGCTCATCGCGTTCGTGACGCCCTCGCTCTTCGCGGTCTACCTGCTGCAGATTGGCAGGCTCTGGAAGCTCTGGTTCCGGATCCTGTTCGACAACGGGGGAACCTACGGGACAAAGCTGATGATACCGCAGCTCGTCATCTGCTCCGCCGTGATTTTTGCCTCCGCCATCCTGATTGACAAAATCAGGATGTATGCCTTTGAGCGTCCCCTGCTCGCGCTCCTCAGGAAATGCACGGGCAGGCAGCCCGGAGCCGGTGGCAGCCCCGGTGCTTCCTGACCCGCTAGCCTACGAACGTGTAGCCGGCCCCCTCGATTGCCTCACGCAACTTGTCGTCTGAGACGGGCTTGCTACAGCGGATGACGACCTCGCCCTTCTCGTGGCTGGCCGTCGCCTCCGTAATCCCGCCGACCTTCTCCAGTGCCTCCTTGACGTGCTTCTCGCAGTTGCAGCACATGAGTCCCTCGACCTTGAGCGTCCGCTCGGTCACTTCCTTTTCCTTTCCGAATCCAAACATCCATATCTCCTTGCCCCTGACGGGCGTTTTTCTATTATACGCTGATTTTATCTTCCTGTCAGCCAAGTTCAGGCGGAGGGCGTTCATGCAGACCGTGAAGCTGGACAGGCTCATCGCCGCCGCCCCGAACATCGGGTTCATCTTGAGCCCGAATGCCTTATACCATACCCCTGCGGCGACGGGTATCAGTATGATGTTGTAGAAGAAGGCCCAGAAGAGGTTCTCGCGGATGTTCGCGAGCGTCGCCCGTCCCAGGCGGATTGCCGACACGACCCCGGACAGCGACCCGCCTGTCAGCACGAGGTCGGCTGAGTCTATGGCGATGTCCGTCCCCGCACCCACCGCCATCCCAAGGTCGGCCCGGGTCAGGGCGGGCGCGTCGTTTATGCCGTCCCCGACCATCGCGACCTTTCCCTTCCGCTGCAAATTCCTGACAGCTTCTTCCTTGCCCCCGGGCAGTACCCCTGCAATCACCTCATCCACCCCGGCCTCACGTGCGATAGCCCGGGCTGTCAGCTCGTTGTCGCCGGTCAGCATGACAACGTGCAGGCCGAGCTCCTTCATCGCCCCGATTGCCTCCCGGCTGTCCGCCCTGAGCGTGTCTGCGACGGCGAGAATCCCGAGAAGCGTCCCGTCCCGCGCGAAGAGCAGGGGTGTCTTGCCCTGCCCGCCGAGTTCCTCCGCCTTCGCCCGCATACCGCCGGGAACTTCCAGCTGCCCCGAGACATACGAAAGGCTTCCGCCCTCAAGCTTCCTTCCTTTCCCGTCACGTGCGGAAAGCCCCTTCCCGCCCAGGGCTACGAAATCCGCCGTCTCCCCCGCCGACATCCCCCGATCGGTACAGTAGTCCAGTATGGCATGCGCGAGCGGGTGCTCGCTTTTCGCTTCCAGGTCCAGGGCAGCCTGGAGCAGCTCTGTCTCCGCCACTCCGTCCGCCGGGAGGATGTCGGTCAGCTCAGGCTTCCCGTTCGTAATCGTCCCGGTCTTGTCCAGCGCGACCAGCCGGATGCGGGCGGCCTCCTCCAGCGCGGCGGAAGTCTTGAACAGGATGCCGTTCCTCGCCCCCACCCCGCTTGCGACCATGATGGCGACCGGGGTGGCAAGGCCCAGGGCGCAGGGGCAGGAGACGACGAGGACGGAGATGGCACGCCCGAGCGCGAAGGGAAATGCCTCCCCCGCAAAAAGCCATGCCGCGAGCGTGACGGCGGACACCGCAATGACCGAAGGGACGAACACGCCGCTCACCTTGTCCGCAAGCCGCGCGATGGGTGCCTTGGTTGCCGCCGCCTCGCTGACGAGGGCGATTATCTGCGACAGGGTGCTGTCCTTTCCGACGCGGGTCGCCCGGCAGCGGAGGAAGCCGCTCTTGTTGACGGTCGCCGCACTGACCGCGCTCCCCTCCTCCTTGTCCACAGGAATACTCTCGCCGGTCAGGGCGGACTCGTCCACGGCGGAAGACCCTTCAATCACGATTCCGTCGGCGGGTATGCTCTCGCCTGGCCTGACGACAAAGATGTCTCCCGCCACAAGACCGGAGACAGGTATCTCCGTCTCCTTTCCGTCGCGGATGACCGTCGCAGTCTTGGGCGACAAGCGCATCAGGCTCTTAAGCGCGTCCGTCGTATGCCCCTTGCTGAGGGATTCCAGAAGCTTACCGAGCGTGATGAGGGCGACAATCATCGCCGCGCTCTCGAAGTAGAGGGAATGCATCTGCCCGGCAAGCCGCGCGGGGTCTCTGGCCACAGATTCCGTCATGAGGAAGAGTACTGCCGTACTGTATGCGAAGCTCACGCCCGAGCCGAGCGCGACGAGCGTGTCCATATTGGGGCCGCCGTGCAGGAGGGCAGTGAAGCCCGACGTAAAGAAACGCCCGTTTATCAGCATGACGGTTGCGGCAAGAATCATCTCAAGCAGGGCGCAGGCGACGTGGTTCCCCGCGAAGAAGGACGGGAGCGGCCAGCCGAGCATGCCGTGCCCCATGCTGACGTACATGAGGGAAAGAAGTATTATAATGGAAGAAATGAGCCGCCGCCTGAGCGGGGCGGATGTTTTGTCGGCAAGCAGGTCCTCGCCGTCCGCCGAGGCAGCTTCCCCGTCAGGACTTCCGGACAGAGCCGGCTGCCCCGAAAGCCTCCGGGCCCCGTAGCCCGCCTTCTTGACGGCGGCAATGACACGGGAGGGAGGAACATCGCCCTCCACCCCCATCGAATTGGTGAGGAGGCTGACCGAACAGCTGGTCACGCCCTCAAGCCTGGAGACAGCCTTCTCCACCCGCGCCTGACATGCCGCGCAGCTCATTCCCGTGACGGCGTAACGTTCCATAAGCAAGCCTCCTGTCCGTAATTAGCTTACAGTAACATACGAGCGGGCTTTGTGCAAGCGGTCTGTCCCGGAACGGGAGGGTAAGTGACGGCGGCCTTAGAAGCCCTGCCGTATATTCCCGACTGTCGTAACGGATGAGCTGGCTGTCACGCTCGCCACCGAAGTGCCGCCGGATGCGCCCGGAAGGCTGCCGGACGCATACAGTCCGTTGAACGCGGAGCCTCCGGAAAGGCTCGCACCGGAATAAAGGGTATAGCTTCCGTTCGAAAGCGCGGGCGAAGACAAAATCATAAGGTCTCCCGCCCCGTTCACGGTTGCAGAATTTGAGGGGACGGCGTATGCGAACACGACGTTGCCCCCGGAATCCTTTATGACGAATGAATTCCCCGCGCTGTAATACCCTGAGGACACGACGAACGTGTTCTGCGTGCAGTAGGAAGAGGCCGGGGCCGTGTAGTTGGAGGTACCCAGGCCCACCAGCAGGCCTCCGGTGACGGCAAAGGTGTTCGCGTCACAGTCAAAGGCACACTCCGGTGTCCTGGTCCCGACAGCCACCACCGTGCCGCCGTTTATCGTTATGGTTCCGTTGGAATCCACTGCATCGTTCGTGGACGAGCGGGCATATACGCTGCCGCCGTTTATTACCAGCCGCCCGCCGTCCGCGCTTACGTTCAGGCAGTCATCGGTCGAATTTATGCTGATGTTCCCGCCGTTTATCGTGAGCCCGGCCTTGCCTTCTATGCCCTCCGGGCTGCAGCTGGCCGTGGCCGTCTCGTATGGAGTGCAAGTGGTGGTGATGTTTATGGTTCCGCCGTTTATCTCCACATAGGGGTTGGGATCGTCGCTCGTATCGCTGGTCTCGGCATCCTCGTCTATGTCCCAGCCGGCGGTAATTCCCTTGCTCTGCGTGTTGCTCGTGATGCTTCCCCCGTAGATGACTATATAGCCGAGCCCGGCCCCGTCGGAGCTTTCGTCCCCGTCAACCTTTATGCCCTTGGTCTCGTCATCCGTCGTCGTGCCGTTTCCCGCAAGGGTTATGTTGCCGTTCCACATCAGGAATCCGTTGGCGGCCCCCATGCAGCTTTTCCCTACGGACGTGACGCTGACCGTACCGCCTGTCACGGAAAGAATGCCCTTGGAATATATGCCGCTCTTGTATCCGGCGTTGGCAACATTCAGCGTGCCGCTTCCGGCAAGAACCATGTCCTTCGTGGCGTGAATGGCGCCTTTCTGGTCATAGTCCCCGTAGTCCGCCGAGCTGGTGAAGTCCCTGCCGTCGGTGAACGTGTTCGTGCTGCCGCCCGCCGTCACGATGTAAGCCGTTCCTTTCTTAAGGAGCATGGGCGGGGTGACGGTGCTGCTTATGCTGGCACCGTTCAGTTCCACGATGTAGTCGGCGGAGCTGTTCTGCACGGCGAACATCCCGTTGGCAAGGGTTCCGCTCAGCCGGTAGGTAACTACGGAGGAACTTGTGGAATTCACGCTTATAACGTCAGTGCTCGTGGAATTCACGCTTTGGGCCGTGCTCGTCACCGTGACGGCGTCTGTCAGGCCGGAAGGAATGCTGGCAGTCTTTGTGGACAGGTTTATCTCCACGACAGCAGCGGAAGACGGGACGGAAGGAGCCGTGAGGACGGTATGGGTCCCCGTTGAAGTCCCTGTCGCAGTCGCGCTGCCGGCTCCTGTCCCGGGGCCTCCGTTTCCTGTCCCTGCCCCTGAGCCGCCGGTTCCCGAAGACTGTGCGGATGAATAGGTATTACCGCCGGTACTGCTGTCATTGTCGCTGAAACTGTTTGAACATGCGAAAAGAATCGCCGCACAAGACACGAGCCCTACAAGATAGAAAGCTTTCATAACGCGCTCCTTTCATGATTCTCATGGTTATGAAGAATTTTTAACTCCCTCTATTAAACAAAAGAGGGGGCGAAGGATGCCGTTGCGGGCATAACATGATTTTACGCGATAAAAACTTGTTTTATCGCACGTTGTAGTTTACGTTGATACGAAAAAAAGGGGGAGGAGGCCGTGCCCCCTTCCCCCGTGGATATACGATTAGCCTACGGTTAGCCGTTCATGAACTGCTTCTGCAGGACTTTGGTGAACTCGTCCAGCGACTTGGTCTCGCCCTTCTTCAGGTCGCTCGCGACAACGTGCTCCAGATGATCGATGATGAGCTCGCGGGAGAACGCCTTGAGCGCGGACTGGACGGCGGCCACCTGGACCAGGATGTCCGTGCAGTAGGCGTCGTTCTCGAGCAGGCCCTGCAGGCCGCTGATCTGCCCGGCGGCGCGGTTCACGCGGGCCGTGAGGGCACGCTTCCTCTCGTCGTCGCGCTTGGTGGAGCGCTTGGACAGGCACTTGTACACCTTCTCGTCGCCGGCGGCGGCCCTGGACCTCGCGGGCTTGGCGGCCTTCTCGGCGGCGGCCTTCCTGCCCCTCGTGGCCTTCGCGGGGGCCTCGGCGTTCTTCTTCGGTCTTGCCATATTCGTTACCTTCCTTTATTTTGTCGCGTCGATCGGCTTCATCGAAGTCATGTAGGCGCGGAGCCTCTTGCCGACTTCCTCGATCGGGTGGTTGCGGATCTCGTCGTTCACCTTGACCAGCACCGTGTTGGGCACGGAGTTGCTCTTGACGGAAAGGCCCTTGCCGATGTCTTCAAGCGTGACCTTGCCCATGAACTTGTCGCGGAGCAGGGGTATGGCGGTATTGGCGAAGAGGTAGCATCCGTACTCGGCGGTGTCGGAGATGACCTTGTTCATCTCGTAGAGCCTCTTGCGGTCAATCAGGTTGGCGATCAGCGGGACCTCGTGCAGGGACTCGTAGTATGCGCTCTCGGGCATGATGCCGGAGGCGACCATCGTCTCGAAGGCAAGCTCGCAGCCGGCCTTGACCATCGCGACCAGAAGGACGCACTTGTCAAAGTACTCCTGCTCGTCGATCGCATCCTTTGACTCGGCCTCGTGCTCGAAGGGGTGCTTGGCGAATTCCTCGCGCCAGGTAATCAGGTCGTGGTCATTGTTGGCCCAGTCCTTCATCATCGTGGAGGAGAACTTGCCGGAGATGATGTCGTCCATGTGCTTCTGGTAGAGCGGGGTCAGCAGGGTCTTGAGCTCCTTGCTCAGCTCGTTGGCACGGAGCTTTGCCGGATTGGACAGGCGGTCCATCATCAGCGTGATTCCGCCCCACTTGAGGGCCTCGCTTATCACGTTCCAGCCGTGCATCAGAAGCTTGACGGCATAGTTCTTGTCAATGCCGTGGCTGGTCATGAAGTCATAGGAGAGTATCGTACCCGTCTGGAGCATTCCGCAGAGGATCGTCTGCTCGCCCATCAGGTCGGACTTGACTTCGGCAACAAAAGAAGACTCCAGCACGCCGGCAGTCTCGCCGCGGTGAGCGCATGCCATTGCCTTAACGAGCGCCCAGCCCTTGCCCTCGGGGTCATGGTCCGGGTGAACGGCGATAAGCTCGGGAACGCCGAAACCGCGCAGGTATTCCGCACGGACCTCTGTTCCCGGTCCCTTGGGAGCAATCATGAACACCGTAATGTCATCGCGGATCTGCTCGCCTTCTTCAATCATGTTGAAGCCGTGGCTGTACCAGAGGGCGGCTCCCTTCTTCATGTACTTCATCAGGTTCGCAACAACCTCGTGGTGCTGCTTGTCCGGGGTCAGGTTGCCGACGACATCGGCCTGGGGAAGGAGCTCCTCGTAGGTGCCGACCTTGAACCCGTTGTCCGTCGCGTTCTTCCAGGACTGCCTCTTCTGCTCGATGGCCTCCTTGCGGAGGCAGTAGCTCACGTCCAGGCCGGAGTCACGGAGGTTCAGCCCCTGGTTCAGGCCCTGCGCACCGCAGCCGACGATGACGATTTTCTTGCCCTGCAGGGCCTTCGTCCCGTCCTTGAATTCCTCACGCGCCATCTTGCGGCAGTGACCAAGCTCCTGACGCGCCACGCGCCAGGGAATAGCATTAAAATAGTTCTGACCCATTTTTCCTATACCTCTGTAGTTTTGTTGAAGGGTTTACAGCGATTGTATACTATATTGGGGATTATGGCAATATACCCCGGACGGTGCTTCCGCGCGGGCTCATTCGCCTCCCGTGACGTTCACCTGGCACAGGCGCATCGCGCTGAGCGCGGTCGCATGGCTCTTCGGGGTAACGCAGGCGCAGCAGGACGCGTCCACGGAAATCAGGACTTCCGGGAGCTTCGCCTTCAGGATGAACGCGTTGCTGATGACGCAGATACCCGTGCACAGTCCGACCAGCTCGATTTCCTCCAGATTTTTCAGGGTCGCGGCGAAATCCGCGAGCTCCATGGAACCGAAGGAAGGCTTGTCAAAGATGCGGCTGTCCCCCACGTCAAGCGCGGCCGGAATCTGCCAGCCCGGGCTCCCCTCCACGCAGTGAACGACGGGGAGATTCCGCCCCTCCTGGGTCCGGAGGTAGTCCGCCTGGTGCGTGTCCCGCGTGAACACGACCGTCTCGCCCGCCGCACGGGCCCGCCTGATTTTCTCGGCCACGGCAGGGACAATCGCGACGGCCTCCTTCGTGCCGAGCGCGCCGTCGATGAAATCATTCTGCATGTCAACAACGATTAAAAGCTTCATACCCGTTTGATAGCACGTTTCCGGGGATAAATCAAGCGG
>CACYDQ010000251.1 GCA_902773215.1 uncultured Spirochaetaceae bacterium
GACGAGCGAGAGCAGGAGCGCGAGCCCGTAGCCCGGCAGCAGAATCCACCAGAGGCTGAACGAGTAGATGATGCGGAGCATGCAGAGGCCGATTGACAGGGCGACCCCGCATGACAAGGCGGCGAGCATGAGCCGGCGTTTTATCATGCCGCCGGAGACCTGCTCTACCTGCTCGGTCAGAACCCACACCGCAGGTTCCGCGCAGACGACGACCGCGCCAAAGACCATTCCTATTGCCGTCAGAAGCAGAATGTAGACGGATGTTCCCTGCGAGGCATATCCGCCCAGGGTAAGCCCGAGTTTTTCGCCGGCCGGCATGAAGCCCCCCTTGGTACCGACAAGGAAAATCACCAGCCCGACGAAGCTGTAGGCAAGGCCCTTGAGCATCCTGCGTACCTGTGCGGGGGGCATTTTGAGCAGGAAAATCTGGAATGCCGCGCAGAGGAGTATCAGCGGCAGGAGCGCGAGGCAGACTTCCTTTGTCACTTCCGGGAGTTGTTCCAGAAACACGTGGAGATTCAGCGCGGTGTCAACGCCTGTCACGGCGGTGTCCGCCGCGGAGTTTCCTGCTTGGTATGACGGCGAGCGGGACAACAGTATGCCGTAGACGCAGACGGCGGCAATCGGGCCGATGGAGGCGATTCCCGTAAGACCGAACGATTCGTCGCCCTGACTGCCTCCCTTTCCGTTTTCGCTGTGTCCCTTGGTGCGGACGGAAGCCACGCCTATTCCCAGTGCCATGATGAAGGGAACTGTCATGGGGCCGGTCGTCGCTCCTCCCGCGTCAAACGCGACTCCCTGGAACTCCGCGGGCGAGCAGAACACGAGCGTGAAGAGGGCTATGTAACAAATGATAAGGATGAAATTCAGCCTGAGGGAAAGAATCGTGCGGAGGAGACCCAGCAGCATGAATGCACCGACTCCGACGGCAATCATCACCACGAGCGTCCACTTGCTGACGGCGGGTGATACGCCCCGTATCTGGTCGGCCAGCACCTGCACGTCCGGCTCGGCAATCGTCACGAGGAGACCGATGACGAAGGAGACCGAAAGCAGGAGGGGCAGGCTGCGCTTGGCCGTCAGGGCGGCCCCGCTCCGTTCGCCGATCGGGGTTATGCCCAGATCCACACCGGCGAGCAGAAGTGTCAGCCCGACGATGACCATCAGCCCGCTCAGTATAAAGCGGACGGTCAGTCCCGTCCCGAGCGGGGCGAATGTCAGGGAGAGTACGGTTACGATGGCGACAATCGGCAGGACGGAAGCCGCCGTCTCCTTGAACTTAAGGAACAGATTCACGCAGTCAGTCTAGCACAAAGGGGAAGGGGTGGCAAGTGAGTATAA
This sequence comes from uncultured Spirochaetaceae bacterium, assembly GCA_902773215.1. Lineage (GTDB taxonomy): Bacteria > Spirochaetota > Spirochaetia > Treponematales > Treponemataceae > Treponema_D. The sequence goes on from CACYDQ010000251.1 coordinate 1,342, forward strand.
GCAGAGTGTGGCGATATTCCCCTTGACAAATCCCGTGCAAGCCACTATAGTCATCGTGTTCCGTATGGAGCGCAATTTTTCTATGAGGAGGCCAGCTATGAAAACCACGATTCATTTCCTTGCGACAGAAAGGGGACTGGCTGGTTCCTCGGATAACTGATAGGCTGCATATAGCTCTGTTTTTTCTTTCCGAATAATCTTCCATTCCCCCTCTTCTCTTTTTTTTACATACGGTTTGTGCGGGCAGCGTTGCTGTCTGCGTCCGTATGTCACAAATCAATTTGAATTTTTCTCTTAGCAGGGCTGTTCGGGAACTTCGTTTTTCCGGACAGGTCGAGCATATCGGAGTTTTATGAACGAGATGACTGTTGCCGGGAAATACGGCTCGGCAAAAATATTCACGGTTGGGGGTGATACCGCCATTGACGGCTACGCGCTTCATCAGATACGGAATCTCTGCGATGACCTTTCGTCGCGGGGAAGCAAGATACGGGTCATGCCGGACGTACACCCGGGTAAGGTGTGCGTCATCGGATTGAGCATGACGCTAGGGACGCGGGTCATTCCGGAGATCGTCGGAATCGACATAGGCTGCGGCATGACGGCGGCGAAGGTCAGGGGCGTGCGCCCCGAATACCAGAAGCTTGACAGCGTTATCCGTGAGCAGGTCCCGTCTGGTTCCGGCAGGCGCAAGGAGATCCACCGGCTCGCGCAGGATTTTGATCTGACGCGACTGTGTTGCTGGAGCCATCTGCGCAAGAATGCGGACGGCACGGCTCATGCCCTGCTCGGCGCTGGGACGCTTGGTGGCGGAAACCACTTCATCGAGCTGGACAGGGGCGAGGGCAAGGACACATACCTTGTCATTCACTCCGGTTCACGGCATCTGGGCTGCGAGATTTCGGACTGGTATCTCAAGCAGGGGCATCAGCTGCTGAAAGAGCGCGGGGAGAATGTTCCCTTCGAGTTGACATACCTTGAGGGGGAATTGATGTCCGATTACATCCATGATCTTCAGATTGTGCATGAGTTCGCCTCTCTGAACCGGCACATCATCGTGCAGGAAATCGTCAGAGGCATGAAGTGGAAACTCGATGACGAATGGGAGTGCACGCACAATTACATTGACTGCCGTGACGACTCTGTCCCGCTGCTCCGCAAGGGTGCGATTTCCGCACGGAAAGGCGAGCGGGTGATAATACCCGCGAACATGCGGGACGGCGTGATACTCGGCAGGGGATTAGGCAATGAGGACTGGAACTGCACCGCACCCCACGGGGCTGGCCGTGTCATCAAGCGGAGCGATGTCGCAAAGTCGCATACCGTCTCCGAATTCAAGGGCAGTATGAAGGGCATCTACTCCTCCTGCATCGGGAAAGCGACGCTGGATGAGGCACCCTTCGCCTACCGACCTCTTGAAGAGATTGCGGAGGCCATCAGTCCGACGGTCGCCGTCGAGCAGATCCTCCGCCCGATCTACAGCTATAAGGCAGGAGGCGAGGAAGGCTAGGACATGCGGAACCGTGCCTCAAAAACCGGCATGAATTTGCGGTACGGTTTCCTTGCCTTGTTCACTTCTTCTGATAACCGGATATCACAGTGCATTTGCCGGACCGTTCCGTCCTCTCGTTTCCTCGAATTGTACGTGACATCCACGTTCATCGGTCTTTATCCTATAACTGTAAGATAACCTGCCTTCCGACTGCCTTATTCCACTGTCACAAGCACATCGCTGCCGCCCGACAGCTTGAAGTAGCCCTTTTTGCCGTCCGCAGTCACTTCGTAGCTTCCCTTGAAGCCCTTGACCGTCACGTATCCGCCGGCATCCGTAACTGCCTCGCAGCTCGTGTGCCATTCTTCTTTTATGAGGCGGTGGAGCGCCTTGTATGAGGGTTTGAGGGAATTGTCCCTGCGGATGACGCCGCTCGGCGCATTCAGCCATGCACCGTCGCCGAAATCCCAGTTCGTGATTGCCGTCACAAGCGGATGCTGCTCAAAGAGCATGCGGTACATCGCCTCAAGGGCATCTGCCTGCTTCTGCTCGTATTCGGGGGTGGCGGCATCGTCCTCATAGTGCGCGTCCTGCAGGTCATCGATTTCTGGGGCAACGAGGGGGCCTGCGACGATCGTATTTTCCGTAAAGTGGATGGGCAGTCCGAAATGCTCATAGCGGCCCAGTATTTCCTCCATCTTGTCCTTCGTCCATACCCCCTGGTGCTGGTGGGACTGGAGCCCGATGGCCTTGATGGGGACCCCTGCGTTCAGGCAGCCGTCAATGAGGATTTCATAATTCGTGGAAAGGTTGAAGTCATTGATGAGGAATACTCCGCCCGGGTTGCTTTCCTGAGCCGCGTCAAACACAGCCTTTACGAGGGCGACCCGCCCGCGCTCCTTGCAGATGCGGGTGATGGCGTTGTCGTATTTGTTGTAGATGGGCATGATGACCACTTCATTGATGACGTCCCACATGTCGATGACGCCCTTGAACGTGCCGACCTCGCGATGGATCCGCTCAAGCTGCTTGCGCAGGATTGTCTCGTTGTCATAGTTCATAAGCCAGGGAACACAGCCGGTATGCCAGCAGAGCGGATGCCCCTTCACCGTAACGTCCTTGCTTTTGAGGAACTTCGC
>CACYDQ010000252.1 GCA_902773215.1 uncultured Spirochaetaceae bacterium
CCGCGAGAACAAATGCAAAAACGATGTGCTTCTTCATACAAAAACCTCCATATCTGACCGGGCTACCTCATGCAGCCCCTGTCTCCATATCTCTCCCATTATCCCATCGAATCCGCATAAAGTCAACACTTATAGCTAAACTTTTACCCAGTTCTATCTGTAAAGTTTAGTTCCTGCTGTTACAAAGTATAGCTATGGCTGTAGATTACTTTTCGTTAGGGCAGAGAATTCAGGCACAACGCAAGAAGCTCCACATAACACAGGAACGGCTGGCCGAGGCGATTTCGGTGACTGTCGGCTATGTCAGCCAGATTGAGCGGGGCATCACCAAGGTGAATCTGGAGATGCTCTCCAAGATAGCGGACTTTCTGGAATGCGATATGACGGACTTCCTGCGGGGCATGTCGCACGGGTCCTCCGAATACCTGTCCGACGACCTGAAAGCAGCCTTCCTTAAGCTGACCCCTGCGAACAAGAAGCTCCTTCTGGGCATCTCCCAGCTCCTGATGCAAGGTCAGCAGGACGGGGTCGACTTGCCTCGGGCATGATGACAGTCCATTCTGGTGCCACCACGATGAGCTATCTGGTGCCACCACGATGGACTATCTGGTACCGCCACGATGAGCTATCTGGTACCACCACGATGGGCTATCTGGTATCGCCACGATGGGCTATCTGGTATCGCCACGATGGGCTATCTGGTATCGCCACGATGGGCTATCTGGTATCGCCACGATGGACACTCTGCGGGAATACGTTTTCTTGCCAGTCTGCAAGCACAAGCTCTGGGAGACTCTGAGGGAAATGCTCTCCGGCTATTTCCAGATGTTCTTCTTGTAGTAGCTTTCCACTTTCTGCAGGCCTTCGTCAACAGTACAGGAGCCAAGGAAGATGTCGACCATCGCATTGTCAAAGGTATCTCCCGCCTCGGTCGTAGGCATGGACTCGTTGTAAAAGCCCAGGGTTCCCGTGGACTTCTCAAGAATCCGCTGCACATAGCCGAGCTGCTTGGGAGCCTTGTTCAGGTCGAACGCAACACCCGTGACGGGAATTTTTCCGGCGACCTCGGCAGTGTACTTCTGCGATTCGTCATTGGTGAATTCCTTCATAAGGGCGATGCAGGCATCCACGTGCATGGTGCCAGAAGACATGACAAGGTTGTCAGTCTTGACAATCATGCGGTTGGGATCGGCTCCGCCCTTGATCGCAGGGAAAGAGAACACGCCACATTTTGCCTCAAATCCGGGGTTAGCCCCGTTAATCTGCCCGATGGCCCATGAGCCCTGTACGAGCATGGCGCATTCGCCATTGTAGAAGGCCGCCGTGGCCTGGTCGTTGGAATCTCCGGCGGCAGTCTCCTGAAAGTACCGGGAGAGCTCCTTGAACTTGGAGATGCCGTTCTTGAAGCTGGGGTCCAGCCAGGATCCGGTTCCCTCGGAGACTTTCATCAGATTATCAGGACCTCCTGCGCGGTCGCAGAAATAGCCCGCAAGCATGGAAAGGCACCAGGGGGTTCCGGCGGAACAGGCTATCGGGGTTATGCCGGCAGCCTTGAGCTTCCTGCAGCAGTCAATCCATGCTTCATAGGTCTCCGGAACCCGTACGCCGGCCCTGTCAAAGAGTTCGGTGTTGTAGAACACAAGGGCGGCCGCAAAGTTGGTCGGGACGGCCATAATCTTTCCGTCGTAGGTCAGCCGCTCGAAGATACCGGTGGTAAAGCTGTCGTACCACTCGCGCTCCTTACCTTTCAAGATAGGAGTGAGGTCAGCGGCGGCTCCGGCAGCGACAACGTCGTTGAGATTGGGACCGGGATTGCAGATGAAGACATCCGGGGTACAGCCGGACTCGATGAGGGCATTCAGCTTGACATAATACTCCTCAAGGTTAGTCGTGACGGGCGTACAGTGATAGGTTCCCTCGTACTTCTTGTTGAACCGCTCTATGACCTGTGCATAGCCCTGTGTCATCAAGTCAGTTGAGACCTCCAGATCATTCCAGAACATCCACTGAATTTCGACCAGCTCTTTCTCGGGAGAAGAAGCGTCAGAGGATGAGGAAGCTGAGGAAACAGGGCTCTTCTCCTTTGAGCATCCTGCCAAGGCAATCGCAAGAAATCCGAAAAGAACAAACAGACTTACTTTTTTCATCAGAATCACTCCTCAAGAAGTCTCTTGAACAAGGGCAGGTAACTCTCACGCGCGACCTTGTCCCATGAGTATTTGTCGGTTATGTAGCGGGCCGTGTAACTGAGCATGGAGCGGAAGATGTCCCTGCCCGCCTGCGAGGCAATGCGGACAAGAGAGCTCAGGTAGCGGAAAAGGGTGTCCGCATCGTTCGGCTCGTAGAGGAAGCCGGTCTCGCCATCGATTATCTTCTTGAGCCCGCCGGTTGCATGGGCAAGGCATATCGTGCCGTACATCTGGGCGATGAAGTCTTCCGTGCCGCATGGCTCGAAATTGCTGGGAAAGACCGCGATGTCGGCGGCGGCCATGCAGAGGCGGGAGAGCGCGCGGTCATAGCCTTTGAAATAGACGGCCCGACCGGGGAAAGATGCGGCAAGGCCCTCAAGCTCGCCCTCGAGCTCCCGCTCCCCCTGTCCCAGAAAGACGAACTGTGCGTCCATCCCCGCATCCAGAATTCTCCGGGCAACGGCAGAAAGGACAGAGATACCCTTCTGCCGGACGACCCTACCATGGTAGGCGACATAGACCGTGCCTTCCCCTCCGCCGGAAAGGAAGCCGTAGCGCCTGACGGACGTGTCTTTTTCCGGGAAGGACTTCTTTTCATCCGCGAAGACCGACAGGAACTGCTTCCTGCACTCGTACTTGCCGTCAAAGTCGCCGGAGGCTATGTCAAAGGCGGCCGGCAGCTGTGATGCGGACGTGTCGGAGGGATTATAGCGGGAGCAGTCGATTCCGTTCGTTATGCCGGTGACGCTCACGTGATCGCGGGCAAAGAGGGGGGACAGGCCCCCCGTGTCGGTCAGGCCGTCCGTTATCTCCTGGGCATACTGGGGCGAAACCGTCGTGATGCAGGAAAAGCCCCCTGCGAGCAGGAATGGCTCCACGCACTGGCCGTTCAGCCCCCGTGCCAAAAAGTCCCGGTCAAGCCCGGTGAAATATGCCGCCGCGTCGAGCGAGCTGTATTCGTGGTGGTAGCCTGCCCCCGCGTTGTGAATCGTGACGACGAAGCGGGTGTGCCGGTAGACGGAGGCAAGTATCTTGCTCTCCTTCCGTGCGAAGAGGACGAACACGCAGAGCATGGCGGCGGTCGCGTCGTGGCAGTGTATTATGGCAGGGTTCTCTTCTTTAGGGCAGGTTCCCCCGTAGGCGACGACCGCCTTCTGGAAGAGGGTGTTCAAGAACTGCGCGTCCTCATGCCCCTGCCCCTTCCGGTGGGCGGGATTCTGCCGCTCCTCCTCCTCGGTGTAGGTGTAGACCGCCTTCTTCTCGCTGAATGCCCTGTTGCCGACAAAGACAATATCGACTCCGTTCCGCCGGCCGTGGCTGAAGGTGACGGTCATCTCGCGGCCGCAAACCTGGATTTTGACGGGCTTATGCCAGCAGCAGCAGAAGTCCTCGACCGTCGACAGGTCCGTGCATCCGTAGAGGGGGATAAAGAGGGTGACCTTCTCTCCGGACTTCGCAAGGCTCTCGCTGAGCGAGCAGGTGACGTTCTTGACCCCGCCCGCCTCGGCTATTCCGGCGTACTCCCGCGTGACCGTCCAGATGTTCATTGCGCCTCCGCCTGTTTGGGCCGCACCCCCGCCAAGTCGGGCCGCAGGGCTTCCGCCCCGTTCACATAGACGTTCCGCAGAGTGCTGTCCTCCGGCAGGTAAACCGTGACCATTATGCGGATGACGCGGGGCATCATGCCGGCAATCTCCGGCTCCTGCGCGCAGAAAAGCGGCACGGAGGACACGTCCAGCCGGGTTCCGCAGGTGCGCAGGGCTGTCGCGGCGTTCAATGCGTCCAGGTCGTGCGTCATCGTGAACTGGACGGAAACGATGTCCCCTTCCGAAAAGCCGTTACCGTCGCATATTCCGTCAAAGAGCTTCCTGACGGCGGCCCTGATGGATTCCTTGTCATTTTCCGCGCATGCCGCGCCCCGTATGCAGTAAAGCCTCTTCCCTTCCATAAATGCAGCAGTCCTCCCCTATTCTGAAGCCGTGCCAGCGGCTGCGTCAGACCCGGCTGCATCCGGGGCGGCAGATTCCGCCCCTGGCTGGCTTTCCGCCTGAGCCTTCGGAGCGGCCGCCTCAAGTTCGGCGGCAGGAAGCCCCTGCAATGCCTTGGAGACCTCGTTTATCGTGCCCAAATCCTTGAGCTGGGGATACTTCTTCAAAAGCTCCGCGTACTTCTCAAGCAGCCGGACCGACCGATCCTCCTCGTTCATCTGGTCGGCGTAGAGGGCGGCGCTCTCCTTTATGCTCTTGTCCAGCTCCTCCTTGTAGTTGCCGTAAATGTCCTTTATTCCCTCGTAGCTTTCCATGTCAGGGAGGCGGGCCTTCGTTATCTCCACGGAATTAAGAGTAACGGCAGCCAGATCCTCCGCGGCCTGCTCCGCAAGGCTGTCCAAGGCGGACTTATCCAGAGCCTTGGCAGAAAGGTATCCCGTCCAGCGGGACGAGGAAGCCGGGGTCGACAGGCCGGACGGCAGAAGTTTGTCCGCGACCAGGCCGGCAACGAGCTTTGCCTTGTTGTCAAGGTAGGCATCCAGGTCATCCTGGCTTGCAATCTCGTTCTTCTCCACAAGAGTGACCAATGCCTCCGCCTTGGGCGAAAGCTGGACGACGATTTCTATCTCATAGGAAAAATCCGGGACGGAACCGAGCATCTTTGAATACAAATCCGCGCCCGGAAGGGAGCCTGAGTAGGACAGGACGCTCTTGCGGGGCTCCATCTTGAACTTGTGCATGCTGACGTTGGTCGGAAGCAGCTTCTCCCACCTCCAGATGAACGAGCCGGGCAGGAGGGGCCGCTCAAGGGTCCCGCTGGTCTTGGAGACCATGACCCCGCACTCGCCGGGCTTTATGCCGAACTGCACCCAGCCGATAAAGAACACTGCCGCCGCAACCAAAAGTATGATGACAAGACTACCAAGCACCCGCTTCATGCCCCGTATTGTATACTTTTTTGAAAGCTTGTACAATCGAGGCATGGCAAAGACGGGCAAAAAAAAGGAGGAGGAGCAGAGCTTCCTCTACAGCCTCATAAAGCGGTCCACGGTCTTCCTCTTCCTCTTCCTGACCGTCATGCTCCTGCTCTACTTCTCCGGTAACTTCCAGTCCTTCCAGGACTCAAGCCTCCGCATCATCCTCTTCTGCTCCTCGCTGACGGCGGTCATGCTCTTCTCGTTCTCCGCCATCGGCATCATCGCGAGCCTCGTCATGGCCATAAGCTTCAAAAAACCCGGTTACCTCCTGGGAATGCTCGTCTATGCCCTGATAGCCGCCGGAACCGCCGCCGTTTTCGTCTCCCTGCGCGGACTTGCCGTCCTGACCGCCGGGATTCAGGGCATTGCGGGCTAAAACCCTTGCAACGCACGCGGGAATCGGGCTATTATAGGCTATATGCGGTGTCCTTCATGCGGAAGCCTTGACGACAAGGTGATAGAGTCCAGAACGATGGCGAACGGAGAGAGCATCAGGAGGAGGCGGGAATGCCTTTCCTGCGGCTACCGCTTCACCAGCTACGAAAGAATAGAAGAAAAGCCCTTCATGGTCATAAAGCGCGACGGCAGGCGGCAGCCCTTCGACCGGGACAAACTGGGCAAGGGAATTGAACGGGCACTTGAGAAAAGGCCGGTGTCCACGTCGCTCATAGACCAGATCGTTACCGAAATTGAGGACGAAGCCTACAGCCGGGGCAAGACGACGCGGGAAATCTCCACGTCGGACTTGGGCGAAATTGTCCTGGCCCGGCTGAACGACGTGGACAAGGTGGCATACATCCGCTTTGCGAGCGTCTACAAGCATTTCAACAACTTGGACGAGTTCATTCAGGAAGTCAAAAGCGTGGGAGGCGGAAATTGAGCGCACAACAGGAAGTCTTTCCCGGCTGGGAAGGGATGATGTCGCCCCAAGCCGGCTCCGCGTCCGGCGGGCCGGGGCAGGAAAACGGGCTTGAAGACCTCATACGGAATGGCCTGACAGGTTCCGGCGGGAACAGAATGGCGCTTCCCGCCCGGCATTTTTCATCGATATTGAATCAGATTGCCTTCGCACGGCAGGCAAGGCTCGACGCCTTTAACACCCTGCTGGCCCCCTTCGCACGGGAGGACGGGCTGACGCTCCGCGAGCTGAAGCAGGGCCTCCAGGGACTGGCATTCGCCCTCCTGTACCGCTCAAAGGAGCAGGATCTGCCCTGCATGAGGATTGGGCTTGATCCCGTATGCCCAGAACGGCTCAGGGACATGAAGGCTGTCGTCGCGGGCAAGGAGCTGCCCTATACCTATGGGGCGCTGGAGTCCGAAGCTGGCGAGATAGCACGTGCCCTCCGCGAGGTGCTGGACGAAGGAAATTCCGAAGGAGAGCCTTTCAGCTGCATAGCACCCTTGGACGAGGCAGACAGCTGGATCCAGGTGGAAGGCATCCCGCAGGGCATAAGCTAC
>CACYDQ010000253.1 GCA_902773215.1 uncultured Spirochaetaceae bacterium
CAGAACGTCGAGCAGGGCTCCAGCGACATTCGCACACAATTAGAGGACTCTTTGAACAAAATGGGGCAGGTTGAGGACAATGCTCTCGTGGAGGGTAAGGTCGTTCAGGTAACGGATGACACGGTTTTCGTCGATGTCAACTGCAAGTCAGAGGGAAGGATTCCCCTCAGCGAATTCGGCGACGAGAGGCCGAAGGTCGGAGACACGACGACTGTCTACCTTATCAATCAGTTCGGCAAGTACGGGCCCGAGGTCTCTAAGCTCAGGGCCGACGAGAAGCGCCTCTGGGAGGATTTCAAGACCGCTTTCAATGACAAGAAGGCCGTCGAGGGCAAGATTGCCAGCGAGACAAAAGGCGGCTTCATGGTCGATCTGGGCGGCGGAATCAGTGCATTCCTTCCCATCAGCCAGGCTGACAGCCAGAAGGTCGAGAAGGCCGAGAAACTCATAGGGCTCAAGGCCCTCTTCTATATCGAGCGTCTCTACAGCGATGGCAAGCGCAACGTTGTCGTCAACCGCCGCAAGTACCTTGAGGAAAAGATTGAGGAGAACCGCGAGAAGTTCTTCAATGAGGTTAAGATCGGTGACTCCGTGAAGGGTACGGTTAAGACCTTCACGAGCTTCGGTGCGTTCATCGATCTGGGCGGCTTTGACGGTCTGCTCCATATTAATGACATGAGCTGGGGCCACGTCACCCGTCCGAAGGACTTCGTCAAGAAGGGGCAGGAGATCGAGCTGAAGGTCATCCGCTTGGATCCCGAGAAGAAGAGAATTAACCTGTCGCTCAAGCATTTCAGCGAGGATCCTTGGCTGCACTTCGAGGACCGCTATCACGTCAACGATGTCGTCAAGGGCAAGGTCACCAAGCTGACCGAGTTTGGTGCGTTCATCGAGCTGGAGGAAGGAATCGAGGGCCTTGCCCACATCTCCGAGTTCAGCTGGACCAAGAAGGTCAACAAGCCGTCCGATATGCTCAAGGAAGGCGATGAGGTCGAGTGCATGATTCTCGGCTACGACATACAGGCCGGACGCGTTTCCCTGGGACTCAAGCAGGTCACTGCCAACCCCTGGGACACGATTGCTGACAAGTTCCCCGTCGGAACCAAGGTTCACGGCACGGTCGTCAAGATTACGAGCAACGGTGCCTTCGTTCAGATTGACGAGGGAATCGATGCCTTCCTGTCCGGCGAGGATCTCTCTTGGACCAAGAAGGTCAAACATCCCGGCAGCGAGATAAAGACCGGTCAGGAGCTGGATGCCGTCATCACCGAGTGCGACCAGCAGAACCGCCGCATCCGCATTGGTGTCAAGCAGCTGTCCGACAACCCCTGGGTTGCCTTTGCTGAAGCGCACAAGCCCGGCACTACGCTTGAGGGTGAGGTCACTTCCATCACGGACTTCGGTATCTTCGTCAAGGCCGAGGGCGGAATCGAGGGGCTGGTCAACAAGTCCAACATCTCCGATGACCGTGAGACTCCTTTTGAGGAGGCCGTCAAGAAATTCAATCCCGGCGACAAGGTCAATGTCTATGTCGTTTCCGTTGACGTGGACAAAGAGAAGGTCGCTTTCTCCATCAAGGAGTACAAGAGGGCACAGGAGCGAGCCCAGCTTTCCCAGTATATGTCATCCAGCAATGACGATGAGGGAGGCTATACCATCGCCGACAGCATGAAGGACCGCGGCAACAAGTAAGTTTTCCCGCTGTGCGTTAGTCTGGCAGAAAGGCACATTGCCCCGTTTGTGCGGTGGTGATGTGCCTTTTTTGTTGCCTGTTCGCCCGGGGAGGATGTTCTGTTATGGAGGAATTCACAAGCTCAAGCAAGAGGATGCTGCGTCTCCTTGCCGCCCTCGATGATGTCGCGCTCTCCCCGTTGCCCGTCCTTATCCGCGGGGAGCGGGGGAGCGGCAGGGAGTACATTGCCCGTGTGATTCACGAGAAACGCGGAGCGGGAGCCTCCTTTGTCCCGGTGAAGTGCCTTGATGCGGGCGGGGATTTCCTGTCTGCCCTGGATGTGGGGGACGGAGGCCACGCGAGCACCCTCTTCCTCGACGGGCTTCAGGCGCTTGCCCCGGATGCCCAGGATGCCCTGCATGAATTCCTGTCCGGGCACGGCGGGGCTAAAATCCATGCGGGGGTCAAGATCGTCGCGTCCGCTTCTGCCTCGCTTGACGATGCGGTTTCCCGTGGTGAATTCCGCCGTGACCTGCTCGTGCGGCTTGACCTGATAAGCGTGACCTGTCCGCCCCTGCGGGAGCGGGCCGAGGACATCGTGCCGCTCGCAGGCTTCTTCCTGTCCGGCTTTGCCCGGGAGATGAACCGGGACGTGAGGGGCTTTTCCCCTGCGGCAATAAAAAAGCTTGAGGCCTACCATTGGCCGGGCAATATCCGCGAGCTCAAGAACGTCATGGAGCGGGCTGTCCTGCTGTGCCGGAGAAGGCGGCTGGAGGAAGAGGACCTCGTGCTTTCGGTGGGCCGCCCGTCATCTGACCACAAGGCGGTTCCTGCGGGCCTGGGACTCAAGGAGGCTTCGAACCTCTTCAAGAAATCCTACATAGAGGACACGATTGCCGCCAGCGCGGGCAACAAGGCCGAGGCTGCCCGCCGTCTGGGGCTGGAACGTACCTACCTCTTCGCGCTCATACGGGACCTGGGGGTGGACTGCTAGTCCCTGAGCATCCGGGCTTTGCGTATCTTGATCTCCGGGTGCTTGTCCTGCATCTGGTATATTGCCTCCTCTATCTTCGCCTTCTTTTCGTCGCCGAAGTCAAAGAGGCTTTTCTGGTCGGGGATGTCCTTGCCGTAGACTTTCTCGCACGCCACGCCGAGGAGCCGTATGCCCCTGCCACGCTCGTACTTCTTGTCGAAGAGCCTCTTGCATCGCTCGAACATGTCGTCGGCGTTGGAGATGGAGAAGTCCCCCGTCTCCTGCACGCTGACGGTCGTGAAGTCCTCGTAGCGGATTTTGAGGGCGATTGTCTTGGATTTGACCTGCTCTTTGTGCATGCGGTACAGGACGTTCATGGAGAGCTCCATCAGGGCGGTGTCAATCGCATAGCGGTCGGTCAGGTCAAAATCGTAGGTGCATTCCGAGCTGATGGAGTGGTTCCGGGCTTCCTCGCCGAAGGTCATGCCGGGATTGCCGCGGACCGCCTGGTAGAGAAAGCTCCCCGCGCTGTCGCCGAACATCGTCTGGAGCAGTTGCTCGGACTTGCTGTATATGTCCGCCGTGGTAAAAAGCCCCGAGTCA
>CACYDQ010000254.1 GCA_902773215.1 uncultured Spirochaetaceae bacterium
CATCATGATGGAGGACGCGGCCTCGGCGGTGAGCCGTGCCGTCCTCCGCCGCCTGTCGGAGGACAAGAGCCCCTGCCTGGCCCGGCCTGCCGTCCTGGTGCTGGCGGGGAGCGGGAACAACGGGGCTGACGGCTACGCTGTCGCCCGGCAGCTCCAGTCCGCGGCCTATGCCGTCGTCGCCTGCGCCGTCGGCGAGGCGAACAGCACGCTGTGCAAGGAACAGAAATCCCGCGCGGAGAAAATCGGGGTGCGCGTCATTGCCCCGGAGGAGCTGGACGCATGGCTTGAGGAAATCTCCATAGACCTCAAGGTCATCGTGGACTGCATTTACGGCTCGGGTTTCCGGGGCACGCTCCCCGCCGTCGCCCGGGCGGTCATCCTTTCCGTCAATGACAACACCGACGCATACAAAATCGCATGCGACGTGCCGACAGGACTTGACCAGTGGGGACGCTGCGGTACGGTTTTCCATGCGGACGAGACCGTGACGATGGGCGCTCTCAAGCTGGCCCTCTTCTCCGACAAGGCAAAGGACGAATGCGGGCAGGTCTCCGTCTGCGATTTGGGAATCAGCCGCGACAACTTCGAGCGGGCGGGCACGGGCGATGCGGCGGCCATGGCCGGCACGATCATTCCTGACGCATACCTCTTGGAAGAGGGGGACATGGAGCTGCCCTACCGGAAGAAGCAGAACGTCAACAAGGGGAGCTTCGGGCACGTCGTCGTCTGCTCGGGTCAGAAAAGCGGCGCGTCGGTCATGGCGGGACAGGCGGCCCTCTCGTTCGGGGCGGGGCTGGTGACGCTCGTCTCCGAGCGGGAAAACTTCCCGGATTTCCCCATGCCCTGTTCGCTCCTCAGCTCCCGCATCATCCCCGCCAACACGGGCACCATCGCAATCGGCATGGGGCTGGGACGGAGGAGCGGGGACAGCCAGGTCTACACGAGCTTCCTGCTCCAGAACCCCAACGTCTCAGCGGTGCTGGACGCGGACGTGTTCTACAACGAGGACATCCTCCGCCTGCTCAGCCATCGCCCGCAGGGACTTCTGCTGACTCCCCATCCCAAGGAATTCCTTTCCCTGCTTTCTCTCTGCGGTATGGACACCCTGAACGGGGTCAGGATAGAGAAGGTCTCCGATGTCGTGGACATGCGCCTGGAGCTCGCCGCCGCATTCTGCAGGAAATACCCGGGAATCGTGCTCCTGCTCAAAGGGGCGAACAGCATCATCGCGACGGCCGCGCCGGGGCAGGCCGTGGGGCAGGGACGGACGGAGATTTACATCAACGCCGCGGGGACGGCGGCCCTCGCCAAGGCGGGCTCGGGGGACGTGCTTGCGGGGCTTGCCGCCGCATTGCTCGCGCAGGGCTACGACCCGCTCAGGGCTGCCAGGACCGCGAGCCTCTCCCATGCCGCCGCCGCCCGCAGGGTTTGCAGGGACAAGGCGGACTGGGCGCTCACGCCGGAGGATTTGATTTCCGCCGTCGCCCGCCTGTAAGCTTACTGGATGGTATAGAATCCCTTTCCCATGTCGTCCTTGTCAAAGAGGCGGAGCTTGTCGGTGTACCAGCCCCTCGGCGCGCAGGGAAGCTCCGCATCCCCGCAGACGATGGGCTCCACTGAGAGGTTGATGTAGAAATCCTGCTCCTCGCAGACCAGCCGCCGCTCCGTCGGTGCGGGCATGACGGGGATTGTCATGATGAGGTTCCTGTTCTTTATGGCAATCTCGCAGGCAAAGAACACGATGACTGCGTAGCATGCCAGCACGAACGGGCGCTTTTCCGTCTTTCCGGAAATCTTGCCGGTAAGGGGCAGCAGGGCGAGGGCGATTGCCACGATGGCGGAGCAGCGTACGGCTTTGTAAATCTCCTTCTTCCAGTGGGGGACGGAGAGTTCTTTTCCCTTCAGCCTGCTTCCTAGTGTTATGAGGAAATCCTGCACGGCGGGAATGCTGAGGACAAGCACCAGGGCAAGCAGGAAGAATACGATAAAGAGCCGTGTCTTTTCTTTCCCGAAGAATCCGGCGAGCCTTCTGCCCTGAGGAAGGGCCTTGCGGGCGAGGTTCCTGCATTTTTTGAGCGGGGCGGCGAGCATGTCCGCGTTGAAGAATAAGCCTAATGCCAGAAGGTCATAGAAAAAGCCGTTCCCGAACCTGAACAGGGGGGCGGATATGAACCAGTAGGTGATGTTTACGAGGATAAGGGCATAGTAAAAAAGCGATTCTGTCTGCCTCCGTACGAGTGAGCGGACAAGCAGAGCCAGCGAAAGGACGGATACGAACAAAAACTGTATGTGTTCGGGGTAAAGCGCCCTTCCGCACCAGGGGATGAACCACTGCAGGAAAGGTATCTTCCACATGTCCGCAGCGACGGGAACCGGCGACCACCTGGAGCCGTAATGGATTATGTCGTAGGTCGTGACGGCAAGCTCGTGCGGGATGGTCCAGGGAAGATCGGCCCTGAATGCCGGAGACTGGAAGAAAGGGTATCCTACCTGTATTAGGTTTCTGATAACAAAGGCAATGAAGATGCACAGGGGCAGTGCACAGAGCCTGATCAGGCGCGGGACGGAGAGGGCCTTGTTCTTCAGCAGGTGATGCATGCAGAAGGCGAAGCAGAACACGACCGCAACCGCTCCCAGAAGCTTTATTCCGAACGCCACGGAGGCAAAGAAGAAGACGGCCTCGGGTGAGCTCCTGGACGGGCCCTCGGATTTGTAGAAAAGCATCTCCGCCAGGCATATCGCGATGAAGGCGAGCGTAGGCTTGTCGTAATACAGGCTCGGGTCATCGAGCGTGTTGTTCACGAAGAACCAGATGATCATTACGGACTGGAACAAGGCGACGGGAAGGGCGTTCTTTCCTTTTCCCGTGGCGGCTCCGAGGATGTCCGAGGCCGCGTAGAGCATGAACGCAAAATAGAACAGCGAGTAGAGGACGCTCGACATCTGCTTGTCCCAGGGGCCCACGTCAAGCCCGGCCGCAAGGTGGAGGTACAGTGAATTGGAGGCAAGGTTGGGGAAGACGTTCGCAAGGCCGGGGATAATTTTGTAGGCGTTCATCCAGGAAAGGCTTGATGCGTGGTAGAGGAGCGTGTCGACCGCGGAGACCCCCTCGGCCTTGGAGCACTGGTAGCAGACCTTAAAGAGCAGCACGGCGCAGGCCAGGATGTGCCAGCGATGCCCGGACAGGAATCCGGCCAGCCCTCTCCCGGATGCGGAGACACGGCGGACGTACAAGGCAGTCCCCCACATTCCCGCGGCGAGTACCGGCAGCAGGGTCCAGGTGGTCAGGGGCAGGAAGAAGTTTATGAAGGAAAAATATATGGCAGACAGGGAAAAACCAAGGAAGAAATTCAGGAAAAAATTGTTTCCTCGTAGCTTTAGGAATGTGAAGGACGAGGCGAGGAAGCCTGTCCCGCTGAAAACGAAAAAAAACAGCAGGTCGGAAAGAAAGAGGTACAGCATGGGCGGATTATAGCACGGAGCGGGGGCTCCCTGCAAGTTGTCCTGCGTCCGCCCTGTTGAATAAGCCCCCCGCTTTGTGCTAGATTGTGGTATGAAAGTCGCTGTGTTTTTAGGCTCCAAGTCCGATGCGGACACAATGGGCAAGGCCGCCGAAGTCCTGAGGGAATTCGGCGTGGACTACAAGGCGTTCGTCATCTCCGCCCACCGCGCGGGTGACCTGCTCGTGAAAACCGTCAAAGAGGTCGAATCAGAAGGCTGCGAGGTCATCATAGCGGGCGCGGGCCTTTCCGCCGCCCTGCCCGGGGTCATCGCAAGCCGCAGCGTCCTCCCGGTCATCGGGGTTCCGCTCGAATGCATCAGCCCCGGGAAGTCCAACGGGCTTGCGGGAATGGACGCGCTTCTCTCCATAGCGCAGATGCCGCCCCGCGTCCCGGTGGCGACCGTCGGAATCGGCAACGCGAAGAACGCGGCATACCTCGCCCTCGAGATTCTGGGCATCAAATATCCTGACATAAAGAAGAAGCTCATGGACTTCCGCGCCAAGATGACGGAGGAGGCCGAGGCCGAGGGCGGAAAGGGCTTCGATCTGTAGCCGGCGAGGGGATCTTTAGATTGGAAAACATCGAGGAATTTGAAAGGGAAGAGGACAAGCTCCGCGACGAGTGCGGCGTGGTCGGCGTGTACCTGAAGAAGAAGGACGGGGCGGAACCGGATTTCACGGCCGCGTCAAAGGCCTACTATGCCCTCTACTGCCTGCAGCACCGCGGGCAGGACAGCGCGGGCATCGCGGTCAGCACCGGCGATGACATCCAGCTGCACAAGGCGATGGGGACGGCGGGCGAGGTCTTCAAGACCGAGGACATCACCTCGCTCAAGGGCCGCATTGCCTGCGGGCACGTCCGCTACGCGACGGCGGGCAGCGCGAGCCTGGAGAACGCCCAGCCCATGCTCGTCAAGAGCAAGATAGGCGCGGTCGCCGTCTGCCACAACGGGCAGCTGGTCAACTACGAGCAGCTGCGCGAGATGCTGGAGGAGACGGGAAGTACCTTCGTGTCCACGAGCGACACCGAGGTCATCGTCAAGCTGATCGCCAAGTCCTACAAGAAGGGGCTTGAGCGTGCCCTGACCGATACGATACAGATGATAAAGGGCTCGTTCGCCCTCGTCGTCATGACCGACAGCTGCCTGATCGGGGCTCGCGACCCCAACGGAATCCGCCCCCTCTGCCTGGGCAAGGTGGAGGACGGCTGGATCCTTGCGAGCGAGAGCTGCGCGATTGACGCGGTGAACGGAACCTTTGTCCGCGACATACAGCCGGGAGAAATCGTCATCATCAACGACGACGGCGTGCTCTCCTTTGAATTCGGCGAGCGGACGAGCAAGCGCACCTGCGTCTTTGAGTACGTCTACTTTGCCCGCCCCGACAGCATCATAGACGGCATCCCCGTTACCCAGGCCCGCATCAAGATGGGGGCCTGCCTCGCGCGGGAAAGCCCCGTGGCGGCCGACGTGGTCGTGGGCGTCCCTGACTCGGGCCTGAGCGCGGCCCAAGGATATGCCGAAGAGGCCCACATCCCCTACGCGATGGGAATCATCAAGAACAAATACATCGGGCGGACTTTCATCGCCCCGACCCAGAAAGAGCGGGAGAACCTCGTGTTCGTCAAGCTGAACGCCGTCCGCTCCATCGTTCAGGGCAAGCGAGTCATTGTCATAGACGACTCCATCGTGCGCGGTACGACGAGCCGCCGCCTGGTGCAGATCCTCAGGCGTGCGGGCGCGAAGGAAGTGCACTTCCGCATTTCCAGTCCGCCGGTCAAGTACCCCTGCTACTTCGGTATCAACACGCCGACGCGGGGCGAGCTTATCTCCAGCACCCACAACGAGGAGGAGATATGCAAGGCGATCGGGGCGGACTCGCTCGCCTTCATCAGCGCGGACGGCATGCTCGAGGCCTGCCGCGAGTGCAGCCCCGCCAACTTCGGTTTCTGCAAGGGCTGCTTCACGGGCGAATACCCCATGTCCGTCCCCGGCGAGCTGAACGGGAAAGTGATAGAAGGGTAGCTTTTATGTAGTTTCATCAGTGGAAACGTATACACTTGAAACTGCGTTGTGGGTTCCCGCGGGGTTCGCCTTGACGCTACGCTGGCATTTCCCTTTTCGCGGGCGGGTGCTTGCATTACGGCTTGTTCAGCCTACAGGGGGGTCCGGGGGATTTCCCCCGGCAGTGCCGGGAAGCGGTGGGGTTTTAGGGGCGGGGAAACCCTCGCTTCTGAGTAGGGGGTGTCCCCGCCCCTAAATCAAAAAGGGGGTCTGGGGGACCCCCAGAAAGAAGGAGAGAATTTTATGGCCAAGATAAACGTTCCGGAGATGTTCGCAAGCCTGGTGTTCAACCAGAAGGTGATGAAGGAGAAGCTTCCCAAGGACAGCTTCAAGGCGCTCAAGCGGACGCTGGACACCGGCGAACCGCTGAACCTGGACGAGGCCAACGAGGTTGCCCATGCGATGAAGGAGTGGGCGATCGAGAACGGCGCGACCCACTTCACCCACTGGTTCCAGCCCCTGACGGGAATCACCGCGGAAAAGCACG
>CACYDQ010000255.1 GCA_902773215.1 uncultured Spirochaetaceae bacterium
CCCCCTCGCCGAGCGGGCCGTCCTGTACTCCACGCCGGGCGGCCTCATGCGCACTGCCGAGAGGTTCGTCCCCGGCATCTCCGCCAAGACCCGCAAGATAGAGGGGCAGCCCGCCGTCTTCGAGTACCTGTCCGGCCTGGACCGTTCGCTGTCGTCCGGAGTCAAGCCCTACTACCGCCTGGTGGACTGCCTGAACTGCGAGAAGGGCTGCAACCGGGGCGGCGGCACGACGAACAACAGGATGCCCCTGGACGAACTTGAGGAGCTGGTTGAGCGGCGCGCCTACGACAGGCAGGAGCAGTGGAAGACTACGGGCTACAAGCAGAGCAAGACCGCGCTCAAGAAGCTGGAGAAGACAATCGACGCGTACTGGAAGCCAGGGATCTACGACCGCAAGTACACCGACCGGAGCGCGGCGACGCGGAAGTTCATCAAGACCCCGACCAAGGAGGAGTTGCAGCAGATTTTCGAGAGCATGGAGAAGCACACCAAGGAGGACATGTACGACTGCGGGGCGTGCGGCTACACCGGCTGCGAGCAGATGGCGGTCGCCATCTTCAACGGGCTCAACCGCCGGGAGAACTGCCACCACTATGTCCTCTACCTTGCCAATCAGGATCACGAGCGGAAGATTCAGGAAGCCGTCAGCGAGATAACCGGCGAGAGCGTCAAGCTGCTTGAGGGAACCCGCGCGGGCGTGGAGAGCCTGAACAACGTTACCGACAGGATGGTCAAGGATGTGGCATCGTCCTCCGCCTCTATCGAAGAGATGGTCGGCAACATCACGTCCATCAACAACATCGTGGACAAGAACTTCCAGATAGTCAACGAGCTGGAGGAAGCGACGAAGGGCGGCCGGCTCAAGCTGTCTGAGGTGGACAAGCTGGTCGGCGCGATAGAGAAGGAGTCCAGCTCCCTCATGGAGATGAGCGGTGCCATCCAGAAAATCGCGAGCCAGACCAACCTGCTCGCCATGAACGCCGCGATCGAGGCCGCCCATGCGGGCGAGTTCGGCGCGGGCTTCTCGGTCGTCGCGGACGAAATCCGCAACCTCGCCGAGGACTCCGGCGGCGAGGCCAAGAAGATAAGCGACGTCCTCAAGAAGGTGAAGGTCATGGTGGACGGGGCCTACAGCAAGTCCAGCGAGGTCAGCCACGACTTCGAGAACGTCGTCACCCTGATGGAGAACGTCAAGGAGCACGAGATGGAGGTCAAGAGCTCCATGCAGGAGCAGAGCGAGGGCAACAAGCAGCTGCTCCGCAGCCTGGAGCAGATGAAGGAGGGCACCCGCGCCGTCCAGGATGCCGCCGAGGACCTGAACCGCAACACGCGGAACGTCATCTCCGCCGTGGAGAACATCGGCCGGAGCTAGCCCCCTCGATTGTCCGTGGTTATCCGGCAAAAAAAGCGGGGTAACCACGAGCAATATTCCCGTCCTTGCCCATGCGCTTTCTTTCCATTATAATGCCCCTATGGTTCGCATCGCGGTGGAGGATGCCGGGCCGGGGGAGGACAGCCGGGTAACGCCCGACGTGGTCCAGAACCGGTTCGGCACTGTTTACGGAAAATACACGCTCCTGGAGCTGGAGGAGGGGGGGAGGAGCCTCCTTGTCCCCCTCCGCATCGAGGGCAGGGAGGCCAGGCTGGGCCTCTTCCTGTCGCCCGCCTCCGCCGCAGGGCTGGAGGAGCTCTGCGCCTTCGTCTTCGACAGTTTCCCTGTCACGCGCATACTCTGGGACTGCTCCCTTTCCCCCCTTGGCCGCCGCTACGTCCGCCGTAACCATCCCGCAAACCACTGGAAGGTCCCCCTCCCTGCGTCCTCCGATGAGCTCTGGGGCCGCATGTCGCGCAAGTCCCGCTACAACAGGCGGCGGGAGGAGAAGCTCCTGCTCGACCGCCTGGGCGGCGAATCCGGCCCGGAAGCCCTCGTGATGACCGAATACGAGGGGGCGCAGAATATCCCCATTCCCGTCGTGGAGACCTTCTTTTCGTTCAAACAGAGACTGATGGGCAGGGAGTACGGCCTGAGCCCTGCGGGGTACCTTGCGTACTACCAGGTCACGAACGCATACACATGGACCTACGGGGAGCGGACGGTCGCCATCGTGTTCAGCTGCGAGCAGGGGCAGGATGTCTTCCTTGAGAACCTGACCTACGACCCGGAGCTGGAGGAATTCTCGCCGGGTTTCCATCTCTACGCCCTCGTGCTCGAACGCCTAATCCAGAAGGGCAAGACAGCCCTCTTTTTGGGAGGGGGGCATCAGCCCTACAAGAGCCGCTTCGGGGGCATTGAGGATGCCTGCTGGAACGTGGAGGCTTACCGCTCTCCGTTCGCCGCCCTGCCTTCCTATGCGGAAAAGCTCGCCGCACGGATTCCGGGGGCGGACAGCTTGGCCCGCTTTGTCAGGAAGGGCTTTCGCTTCATCTGCGTCCGCGCCAAGTGGGCGGCTCAGTTCGTCTTTTTCTCGCTCGTACCGGTCGGCCGCGCCCTCAACAGGGAAGCCCGCCCTTTCTCGATTACCGTCTCCCTCACAAGCTTTCCGCCCCGTCTTGCCACGCTCCACCTCTGCATCAAGTCACTGATGCGGCAGACGATGCGGCCTGACAGGATCGTGCTCTACCTGGGCGCGGACTGTGAGGGCGTTTCCCTCCCAAAGAAGCTGCTCGCCCTGCAGAAGAAGGGGCTTACGATACGGTACGTGGGTGGCGACCTGCGCCCCCACAAGAAGTACCTCTACGCCATGCGGGAATTCCCCGATGACTTCATCGTCACGGCGGACGACGACCTTCTCTACCGGAAGGACATGATAGCCAGCCTGTGGAAGGCGCACGAGAAGCACCCCGATGCCCTCGTCGCAAGCCGCGTGCACCTGATGAGGCAGTACGGCGGCCGCATCCTGCCCTACCGGGACTGGCTGCAGGAGACCGGGACGGTACGCGAGCCGACCCACGCCCTGCTTTCCACCAACGGGGCGGGAAGCCTCTTTCCCCCGCACTGCCTCGCACCCGAAGCCCTGGACGCTGACCTTGCTTCCCGCCTCTGCCTGAAAGCCGATGACATCTGGCTCAAGTTCATGCTGATACGCGGCGGCACCAAGGTCGTGTGGGACGGCAGGCGGGCGGGCATGCCCGACGA
>CACYDQ010000256.1 GCA_902773215.1 uncultured Spirochaetaceae bacterium
ACAGGCTGACGTTCTCCAGCTGGGAGATGATGTCCATCACACGGCTTTCACCCGCATAGTAGCGGTAGAAGTCCACTGCCCCGTGTGTTTTCTCGGCAGTGGCTTTCAGGTTGTCCGCGGCATCGTTTTTATCGCCGTTCTCGGGGCCCATGAACAGGTAAACCCCGGATTCGACGGCTGCCGCCTTGGCTGCGGGCATGAAACCCTTAGTCCTCCTCGAACTTGGATTCGAACAGCTTCTCTATGGCGTCCGCGGCTTCCTTTTCGTCCGAACCGTCCACTTTGAGGGTCATCGTCGTGTTGTATCCCGCCGCCATCGTAATCACGCCCATGATGGATTTTGCGTTCACCGTGGTGGTGTTCTTTTCCATTATAATCTCGGAGGCAAATTTGTTTGCCGTCTGTGCAATCAATGCTGCCGGGCGTGCGTGGATGCCTGCCCTGTTTCTTACTGTAAGAATCTTCTCAATCACGGTTGAACTCCAATAATAATATAGCTATATGTAAACATATCAGTAGAAATCCTCCCTGCTGTAGTAGGCCGTCTTCGCGTCCCCGGATTCAATCCACTTGAGTATGTTCTGGTCGAATTCCTTGGCCGAGAAGTATCCCATGCTCTTGAGCCTCTCGTTCATGGCCGCCGACTCTATAATAATCGGCAGATTCCGTCCCGGACTTACGGGCAGTTCTATGGAAGGCACGCTGACTCCCAGAAGGTCCATCTTGCTCGCGTCCGTACCGAGCCGGTCATAGACCTTGTTCTGATCCCAGGCGGACAGGGTGACGACGAGCTGCACTTCCTTCTGCTCGCGTATCGCTCCGACTCCGTAGAGCTGGGAGATGTTGATGATTCCGAGGCCCCTTATCTCCATGTGGTGGCTGATGAACTTGTTCGCGCCCCGTCCGACGAGCGAGTTCCCGTTGACGCAGGAAAGCTCCACGATGTCGTCCGCGACAAGCCGGTGCCCGCGCTCCACCAGCTCCAGGGCGGTCTCGCTCTTTCCGACGCCGGACTCGCCCATGATGAGGATGCCTATTCCGTAAACTTCGACAAGAACCCCGTGCAGGGTCTTTTTGGGGGCAAAGACATTGGAGAAGACGCGGAGGAGCCTCGCCGAGAATTCCGAGGAGTCGAAGTCCGTCTGCAGGACGGGGCAGCCCGAGTTCTCCGCAAAGTAGAGGAACACGCCGTCGGGTGTCAGGCTGTGGGTAAAGACGACGCAGGGAATCTCGTACTCGAAGAACCTCTTGAGGTTCTCGGTGTCGCCGTCTTTCTGCATTTTCTGGAGGTAGGCATATTCGCCCCTTCCGAAGAGCTGGAGCCGCTCGAAGGCGAAAGCATCATAGAAGCCCGCAAGTTCCAGCCCGGGGCGGTTGATATCCGGGACGGTTATGAGCCTGGACAGGCCGGATCTTCCTGCTATGCAGTGCAAGTTGAGGGAGTCGCGATCTTTCAGGTCTAAGTCGAGTAAATCCAGAACCGTGAAGTCCTTTTCGGGCATGGGCGTATTATACTATATAACCGCTGTTAAAATCAAGGACGGCAGAAGCCCCTGAAGAACTCGCACTCATCGTCGTTGCAGGCCTTGGCCTCCGTGCTCCGTATGTTCAGGTGGAACACGTGGAAGAGTTTGTCCTGCCTGTCCTCGCCCGCATAGAGGCGGAGTCGGAAGGGAACGTTCTTGTCGCAGAGGGCTTTTGTCAGGATCGGGGCCTGGTACTTGAGGAAGTCGTCGGTCGAGGTCATCAGGTAGAGGGGTGGCAGGGCGGAGCTCAGCCAGCGGATGACCGAGATGGACTCCAGCTCTTTCTCCGTCCCGCCCCCGCTCATGAAGTCCTTCATTATCTCCTGCATGTTCGGGTCCAGCTTGTAGGCGATGCTTGTCTCGTAGATGCCGCAGTTCAGCGCGGCCGCCCGTACCGCGGGGGCGGGATCCAGCCCGAAGGGCAGCACCGCCGCATAGTCCGGGTTTGACCGGGCGCAGAGGTAGAGGCCGAGGAGGTGCGCCCCCGCCGAGTCCCCGACCGCGAAGACTCTTTCCGTGTCCAGGCCGTATTCCTCTCCGTGCTCCTGCATGAAGCGGAACACGAGGCTTGTGTCCTCAAGCGGGGCGGGGAAGCGGAACTCCGGGCAGAGCCGGTAGGTGAAGTTGACGACCGCGAAGCCCCTCCGTGCCAGGTCCATGCAGTAGAACTGGTATCGCTCCTTGTCCCCGTAGACCCAGGCCCCGCCGTGGACGCTGACGATGACCGGGAGCTTTCCCTCCGTCCCCTTCGGGCGGTAGATGTCCAGCTTCTGCCAGTTCCCGTCGCTGCCGTAGCTCAGGTTGTCTTGGCGGAGGATGTCTTCCGGGGTCGTGAGCCCCTCGTCGCGCTTGTCGTCGCTTTCCGTCCAGCTTTTCCTGATTCTTTCTATTATACCTGCCATTGTGCGCCCCTCTGTATCAAAATAAAAAAAGCCCGTGTTAACGGGCTTGTCGCGGGATGCTGTGCTCCTCGCCTATATTACGATTCCCGTAAGGGAAAATCATACGTGGGATTTACTTCTTTTCCTGTACCCTGTCTTTCTCTTTCTTGACTTTCTGGTCCAGCACGTCCATCATCTTGTTCAGCGCGGCCGCGAAGTCGTAGTCATCGCTCGTCACGTGGGCGTTTGCTCCCCAGCGGAAGTTCACCGTCGTGTCGAAGTAATACTTCTTGTCTTCCTTCACGCGGAGAATCAGGTCCACAATCAGGTTGTCGGCATAGTCAATCCTCTTGAGCTTCTGGTTGATGAGCTCTGACTGATCCTTCTCCAATGTGAATCCCTGCGCTGATATTGATTTTGTCATAGGCTATTTTTCTCCTTCTATAATATGTTCTGGCGGGCAGCGCGGAAAACTTCCTGCGGAAAGCCTTTTGCCTTACCTGCCCTATCTTTAGTATACAACCATATATCGGAAAAAGCAAAGCTTTTTTATGAGCCGGAGCCGTGCAAGGTTTTTCAAAAAAATGTTTGACAAGCGGCGGAGGCGGGGTTATAATGTAATCATAATATAACCCCTAGGGAGGCCAACTTTTGGCAAAGGTAGAGCTGAAGGGTATTGGTAAGATTTACGATGGCAACGTGCGTGCCG
>CACYDQ010000257.1 GCA_902773215.1 uncultured Spirochaetaceae bacterium
GCTCATTTCCTTCCGCATCTACGGGAACGTATGGAGCAAGGAACCGCCAGCGTAGCGTCAAGGCTATACGTTCCCTGCTTAAAAGTGGCTGTTGAACTCCCTGTCGGCCTCGCTCTCGCTTTCCGTCTTGGGAACGCTGCCCCAGTCCGCCTGTGAGGACGGCCTGTCCGGGATGACCAGCGCACAGATGATGTAGGCGATTATCCCCGATCCACCCGCCAGCGTCAGCACGACCCAGAGCACGCGGACAATCGTCGGGTCCATGTTGAAGTAGTCGGCAATTCCGCCGCACACGCCGCAGAGCGTCTTCTGCTCTGACTTGTAAATCCTCTTTGCCATACTCGTTCCTCCTGTATGCTATGCCCGGTTCCTGTCCAGGCTCTTGATTTTCACTTCGCCCATGCCGCAGTTTATGGAGAAGTGATTCTTCTTCTTTTCGCCGCTCTCGAAGGTCGTTATGCCGCCCTTCTTGATGTTGTCGTACTCAAAGCTGCCCAGCCCGATCTTGGCGAAGACGGAGTGACCCTCCTCCCCCTCCATGATGTCCAGCTTGACGCTTCCCATGCCGCAGTCCAGGGTGGTGATTCCGTCCAGCCTGCCGGTTATGTTCAGGCTTCCCATGCCGCAGCGTATCTTGCTGTTGGTGGAGGACAGGTTCTCTATCTCCATCAGTCCCGCGCCTACCTCAATATAGCTTCTTTTGCTGGAAAGTCCAAGCCCCTTGCACTTGAGCGAGCCCGCCCCCATGTGGAGCTTGAGGCTGTCGAACGCCGCGTCCTTGGGAACCCTGATGAGGATTCTTGGATGGTTCACGTGCCCGTCGTCCGTGTCCCTGTGCCCGATGAAATTGAGCATGGACACCCTGCGGGAATTCTCCACGGAAAGCGTGCCGAAGGGAGACAGCCCGAAGCTGATGTCGCCCGGTCCCAGCCCACGGTAGTCCAGCGAGAAGGCGTCGGGGTTCTGCTCGTTCGCGATGATGACCACCTCCGCGACACCGACCGACACGTCGAGGGACTTCACCTCGTCCCGGGTGAACGCGCCTGAAGACCCGTCCCCGCTCGTGTTCTTCTGCTTCTCCCGTCTTTCGGCGGGCAGCCCCGCGAACTTGGACAGGATGCTGGAAGCCAGCTCCGTGGGGCTTCCGAATTCCTTCATGACCGCCTCGTCGTTGCCCGCGTCCTCAAAGTAGCCCAGGTAGTACTCCAGCGCGTCCTCCTGCTCCTCCACGCTCAGGGAGCGCAGCTCCCACTTGAGCTCGTCCAGATACT
The DNA here is from genome assembly GCA_902773215.1 of uncultured Spirochaetaceae bacterium. Taxonomy (GTDB): domain Bacteria; phylum Spirochaetota; class Spirochaetia; order Treponematales; family Treponemataceae; genus Treponema_D. Next base: position 1,272 of record CACYDQ010000257.1, read on the forward strand.
CGTGCCTCGTCATATTTTCTCTCCTTATAAAGGTTCGTTCGTCATCGGCTGGCCGGAAGCCCCGAGCAGGATGCCGTCCATCCTGCCGCGGTAATCCAGCCAGTCCCGCCTGTATCCGTCCAGGGCCGCCATGCCCTGCACGGTAATCTTGTAATAGCGCCTGTTGCGGCCGGAGAACTCCTTGTCGTAAGTCTCAAGAAGCCCCGCGGCCTGCAGCCTGCGCAGCACCGGGTAGAGGGAGCTTTCGGACACCTCGATGACGCTCCTCACGTCCTGGGTTATCTTGTATCCGTAGGTCCCTTCCCCGTCTCGCGCCACTATGGAAAGCACGACAGCGTCCAGGACCTGTGCCCCCGTTGAAAACGTCATCCATACCTCCTTGCCACTAATATTGTTCGTGCTATAGCATTGTTCGTTGATAATAATATACGGAGAATAATATTATTTGTCAATAGAAATTTTCTTTTTTTTGCATTTTCGCTAGAATAGCCCCATGTCATTGGAAGAAACACTTAAGGACGAGCTGAACCCGGAGCAGTACCGGGCGGTGACGACGACGGAGGGGGCCATCCTCATCATCGCGGGGGCGGGGTCCGGCAAGACCCGGGTCATCACCTACCGCATCGCGAACATGCTGGAGAAAGGGATTCCCCAGAGCCAAATCCTCGCGCTGACGTTCACGAACAAGGCGGCAAAGGAGATGAGCGACCGCATAAAGAAGCTGACCGCCCGCAAGCTGCAGAACCTGACGATAAGCACCTTCCACGCCTTCGGGGTCCGCATCCTCAGGCAGGACATAGACAAGCTGGGCTGGCGGACGAACTTTTCCATATACGACGAGACGGACAGGAATGCCCTCATCAAGGAGAGCGCGAGGGAGCTGGACTTTACCGAGGACGCGCTGGATCTGTACAAGATAGGCTCTCTTTTCAGCGACATAAAGACCGGACGCAAGGACTGGCAGAGCGCGAACGACGGCTACCGCGAGCTCTACGAGGCCTACCAGGAGGGGCTCAGGCTCTACAACGCGGTGGACTTTGACGACCTGATCGTCCTGCCGATAAAACTTTTCCGCGAGTCGCCGGAAACGCTACAACGCTACAAGGACCGTTACAAGTATATTATGGTGGACGAGTTCCAGGACACGAGCCACCAGCAGTACGAGATGATGCGGCTCCTCGCCGACAGGAACGTCGCC
>CACYDQ010000258.1 GCA_902773215.1 uncultured Spirochaetaceae bacterium
CGCCGCTTCCTCTTCAAAATCAAGTTCGAGAAGCCCGACCTTGAGATGAAGAAGAAAATCTGGCAGAGCAAGGCCGGATGGCTGGAAAGCCGGACGGTGGCGCACCTGGCGGAAAGCTACGCGCTGAGCGGGGGCGAGATTGACAACGTGGTCCGCAAGGCGGAGATGCATGAAATCCTGACGGGCATCCGCAGCTCGGTGACGGAAATCGAGGATTTCTGCCGGAAGGAGAAGCTTGAGGGGAGCCGCAGGAACCGGATAGGCTTCGGCGGCTGAGCACGATATGAACGGCTGGCGGGGGCGGGCAGCCCCTGCTCCCGCCCCGCGACGGAAGAAGGACTATGACTGGTGCTGCGCCGTCCCCGTCCGGAAAGTAATCTGCACGGACGGCGAGAGCGACAATCTCAAGGTTTTTGAGGATTGATCGTCTGGCGACGGTTTCGGGAGGGGGCGGACTGCTCCTACCCCCTCCCGCACCTCAACGTTGCAAAATTTTCGTTTACGTACGTAATCATTTTCGTTTACGTACGTAATCTTTTCCGTTTACGTACGCAATCTTTTTTGTTTCTGCGGGGGAGCTTTCCCCGCTAGACTTCCCGAACCTTCCACCCACCGAGGGTGCGGGTGGAGCTGTCGAAGTTCACGCCGACCTTGTACAGGGCCTTGGGCTTTCCGTCCGAGCCCTTCCTGCCCAGGTAGGGGATGAGGTATCCCTTGCCGTCTATCTGCTCAAGGGCCTCATCCACCGTGCCGTCCAGCTTGAACTCGAACACGTATACGGCTTTTTCAGTTTCCACGACCATGTCGCTCCGCCCCGCGGCGCTCGCTTCCTCCGTCCTGACGACGAAGGGCGTGCTCAGGCGGGCAATCAGGTAGAAGAGCGTCTTGTAATGGTTCTCGTCCTGCCTTTCCGCATTGTAGGGGATGGAACTGAGGAATGCCTTCATCAGCGTCAGGGCCTGCTCAAGGTCGCCGTCCTCCAGCGCATCGGAGAAGGCCATCAGGAAGGTGTCGTTCTGGCTCACCGTCTCCGTGGCATAATAGGGCAGGAGGCAGTTCATGAAGCCGTAGCGGACTTCGTCGTTTGGGAAGCCAAGCATGTATCGCCCGCCCCTTCGGGTCTCCTTAATCGTCAGGTATCCGGACTGGTAGAGCAAGGGGATGGGGTCAGACGCCGTCTCGGCGGGGGCATCGAACATGTTCTGTGTCGCCGGGAAGTCCCTGTCGAACAGCTCCACGTCCATCCGGTATTTCTGTACCAGCTTGGTCAGCACCGTCGGAGTTCCGGTCGCGAACCAGTAGTTCGTCAGCTCCCCGTCGGACAGCGAGTTTATCAGGCTGAAGGGGTTGTACACATCGGGAGAGTTTTTGGAGAAGTGGTAGCCGTCGTATTTCTGTGCCAGAGCATCCACGGCCTCGTCGTAGCTCAGCCCCTGCTTGTCCGCGAGGGCCTGTATCTCCGGCTGCATCTGGGCCAGCAGCTCCTCCTTCGTTATTCCGCAGATGGCCGCGTAATCGTCATTCATCGTCATGATTTTGAGATTGTTCAGCTCGCTGAATATCGAAAGCTGGCTGAATTTCGTGATGCCCGTAAGGAACACAAAGCGGAGGATGCCGCCCTTGTCCTTGAGCGGGCTGAAGAACTTGCGCATTTCCTGCTTGAGCTTGAGCTGCAAGTCCGGGTCGTCCATCGTGTCCAGGAGGGGCGCGTCATACTCGTCCACAAGGACGACCGGTTCCTCCCCCGTCTGCTCGTGTGCGGCATCAATCACGTTGGAGAACCTGTTTCCCCACTCGTTCCTGTTCTCGTTCGTGATTCCGTACTTCTTTTCCCATTTGCTAAGCAGGTTGTTCAGCGTGATTTCCAGCGTCTCCACGTCCGTGTACTTGGTGATGGCAAAGCTTATGTGCAGGACCGGGTGCTGCTTCCACTCCGTCTCAAGCGTTTCCATCGCAAGGCCCTCGAAAAGCTCTTTCCTGCCCTCGAAGTAGCACTTGAGCGTGGAGACGAGGAGCGACTTGCCGAACCTGCGCGGACGGCTCAGAAAGTAGAAACGGCTCGTGTGCGTCATCTTGTACACGAGCTTGGTCTTGTCCACGTAGTAGTAGCCGTTCCTGCGTATCTGTGCGAAATCCTGCATCCCGATGGGAAACTGTTTGAGCCCTTCCATACCAGCATGATAGCACAAAGCGGGCAGAAAATCCACCCGTCAGCCTGACCCGGCCTCTCGTAGGCTGTCCTGCTGTCTCCTCCGGCAGAGGGCGCTTTCGTTCCCCCGGCGGGAATCCGGTTCAATCACTTTTTTCGTGAAATTTTCTTTTTTTTGGCAAATGGCGCTCAGAACCGCCCTTGTTTTCAACAATAGCTATGTAGGGGGCTTCAAGTCCCGTGGATTCATTTGAACGATTCGGAGAACAGTATGAGCAGATTAACTAAGATGAAAGGCGAGAATGATATCTTTTCCGGTATCTCATTCTGGAACAAAAAGGATCTGCTGGCTTATATAAGTGCGCTTATGACCAGGAAAGGCCTCACTGCTTCCGATATTGACGGGAAAAACGCCGGGTATGTCGAGAAGGGCACGTGGTATCAAATTCAAAGCGGAAATAACCCGCCGAATCCTAAGACCGCCCGCAGGCTTGTTTTTGCCTTGCATTGTACCATTGACGAAGCGGATGAACTTCTCTCGTTTTGTGGCATGAGATTTGTTGACGGAAATGAGATTGACGAGTGCCTGAGGATGTGCATACAGAAGGGAATTTACAAATGGCCTGAGGTTCAGAATAGCGTCCATGAAGCGTTGTCGGCAACAAAGTCAAATTCATTTTGACCACAAAGTTGCCTGTCTTATTTTTTTAGTACGAACCGTTCCAGTTCTTCCGCTGTGACCTGCGAGATAGGCTTGCCCTGTGATTTTGCGTAGCGGGAAAGCTGGAGCAAATTCACGTTGCAGGACGGAGCATTTTTATACGGATTGGGCTTTTCAAAATAAGACGAAGGTAATGTTTTTCCTGCCAGAAAAGCGGGTCTAGTTCCATTCATAGTTGTATACCTCCAAAAGTTTCTTTGCCTGTTCATCATCTATGAAAAATTGATACTGGTGCAGCATCCCCAAGTATTCTGCATGGAACATCTTGATATAATGCTCAAGGAGTTCCTTGTTCAGCGCGAACCCATGAAGCGCGCCATCGTATCCCCACTGAATAGATTTGTCTGCGGCGATGGCAAACAAATGTCCGCCCACCCCTGTATATTTCTATCTTTTGGCCTCCACGCCCCTGCGCCGCAGTCCTTGCCGGGCGGGGAAGGGAGGCTACGCCCCTACATGTCGTCCATGCTCAGGCCGGTTAGGGTGAGCTGGTAGCCGGGAATGTTCTGGGCGAATGCGGCGGCTTTTTGTTCCAGGTCGGCGGGTTTGAGTTTTTTTGCCTGCCGCTTGACCTCGTAGACGCAGCACTGCTTCTTGATGTCATCCAGCGTTATGATGTCCAGCTCGTTCTGGGATTTCTTGTCCCACCAGCCGCCAATCTGCGTGAAGGTTTTCTCCTCGGCAATCTTTTCTGCAAAGTAATGCCCCAGCGTCTTGCCCGTGAATGTCTCGTAATCCTGGATGACAACATCGCGGAGAAGGTCGTACTGCCCGAATTCTATCATATCCTGATGGGGGTATATGAAGCGGAAGTAGAATCTCTGGTAGGCATCGACAATCTGGTAGCGGGCATTCCTGCTGCCCTGTTTGGACAGGATGGGGCGGACGGGCCTTATGACGGAGAATATCTTCTCGAGGTTCTGGAGGTATGAGCCGGTGTTCTTGCCTATGACGGAGTCAATCTCGCTCTGGGACGTGAGCCCCCCTGCGATGAGGCTCAGAATCGAAAAGTATGTACCGTAATCCTTGCCTATCTCGCTGACGAGCACGTCCTTGCCGTCGGTCAGGAAGGGGGAGGGCATGCTGATGGCATAGTCTATCATCTTCTTC
>CACYDQ010000259.1 GCA_902773215.1 uncultured Spirochaetaceae bacterium
ATCTGCCGGGAATCAGCCGCGTCGCCGAGGCGGGCGGGAAGATTGTCGGGGCCGTCTATTACACGAGGGCCTGGATTGTGGACGGGGGCGCGGCAGGGAAGCCGGTCGCGGGCAGCGACGTGCAGTTTGACTGGAACCACAAGCCGGGCGGGGTATCACGGATCACGAGGCTCGTCAGGAACCTGCTGGAAGGATAAGCTTGGAAAATATGGTGGTGGCTGAATACGATAAAAAATGGGCGGAAGATTTTTCCCTTATAAAAGCTGAGCTATGCAAGGTGCTTTCTGTTCCGCTCATTATCCAGCATGTGGGAAGCACGTCAATTCCCGGCATGCGGGCAAAGCCGATAATCGACATAGATATCGGGCTGGAACGTCCGGATGATTTTGCCAAGGTAAAAGACGCTTTGCAGGAAATCGGGTATGAGCACGAGGGAGATTGTGGAATCAAGGGGCGGGAGGCATTCGCACGGAAAGGGGCGGTTCATAATGAAGTGTTGGACGCGATACCCCATCATTTATATGTCTGTTCCGTTGACAATGATGAATACAACAGGCATGTATTGTTCCGGGATTATTTATGCCGCCATGCCGAGGCAAGGGATTCCTATAACGCAATCAAGGAAGAAATACTGAAGAAAGTCGGAGCGGACAACAGGTCCGGCTATGTCCAGATGAAAGAAATGGAATACGGGTGGTTTTTCGAAGATATCATCCGAAGGGCAAAGCTCGAAAAAGAAAGCGGAGGGGCGTGACTTTATTGCGGTACGGAGATGTTTTTATGAAAACGAAGAGAACCTTCATCGGCATTTGATCAATTGCCCTGTGCAATGTCCTGCACGATGACGAAGAATGTGACTTGCTAAGGCTTTACACAACTCTAAATCTCGGGTATCCTTGCCACGGGGACAGTTATGATACAGCAGATTACCGATGCGGACGAGAAGCGGAGGATCGCGCGGCTGATTCTGGAGGACCTGACCGAATGGTTCGAGGTCGCGGAGAACCGTGAGAAATTCATCTCGGAGAGTGCCGGGCAGCCCTTCCTTGCCGCAAAGGAGGGCGGGGAAGATGCGGGCTTTTTGTGCCTCACGGAGACGGGAAAGGATACGGTGGAGCTTGCCGTCATGGGTGTCCTGAAAGAATTCCACCGGAGGGGAATAGGTCGGGAGCTCGTGGATGCCGCCAAGAGAATCGCCAGGGAGAAAGGCTATTCATTCATGCAGGTGAAAACAGTCCAGATGGGGATGTACGAGGACTATGACAGGACGAACCGTTTCTATCTTGCGTGCGGCTTCAAAGGAGTTCGAGCTTATGAAGGATTTCTGGGACGAGAAGAATCCCTGCCAGATATACGTGATGTCGCTGTGATGTTGCAATAATACAGAAAAAAGGCGATTCATGTATTGCATAAAATTTTGAATTGTGATATAAGGGAGCTATCTTAGTTTTCAGGAGGTTGAGATAGATTTATGATTTGTTTCTCTGCTGTTTCGGCCTCCGCTTGCTTGGCATAGTAGCTGTCATACAGTCCTTGTCCTAGAAGCGGAGCTACGGTGGAATATCCGTCTGGATATGTATTCTCGCTTTTAGGAAATTCAAATGAAATCACATACACTGATTTCTGCCCGCGTCTCTTGCGTGCAGAAGAACTTGTTTACTCTTTTGCCCTGCGGTGATGACGGAACGGTACAGGCTGACGTCGAAATCACCGGCACATTGAAGGGAAAGTTTTACAATCTCGGACTGGAATGCCCGGTCGTCGGGGATTACGTGAAGGTCATCACCAATGAGTACGGGGACGCGCTTATCGACGAGGTTCTGCCCCGTACGACTGCATTCAAGCGGCCTAACCGGAGCGGACATGCGGAAGCGTACGTGAAAAACCTTCTGGAAGAGACGATAGCCGCCAATTTCGATTATGTGTTCATCGTTACGTCCTTGAATCAGGATTACAGCGAGAACAGGATTGCCCGCTACGTTTCCATCACGCTGAACACCGGG
>CACYDQ010000260.1 GCA_902773215.1 uncultured Spirochaetaceae bacterium
CCTGAACCCGGTAATAGAAACGAACGTGACGGTCGAACGGCTCGCGGCATTCAAGAAGAAGTACTACGATTTGGCGTATGCGCTCCGCGACAGGCTTGCCGCAATGCTCGGCATTTCGCAGGAAACCGCCTATAAAATACAGCTGGACGTTCTGTTCTATGCCTCGTCGAACGCGGTCTGCTGTTACCGGAACCCGCGCGTGCAGGAGGCACTGGAGCGAATCGGAATTACTCCGCCCCCGATGGATTTTTACGCGGACATGAAGGAGTTTCTTCGGATGCGGCTGGGTTGGAACAAGTAGGAGGAAACTATGTTCAGGACAATGAGAAGATTCAAGCAGCAGATTTCGGATGCGGAGTGCATTGAAATCCTGAAAAACGAGAAGCGCGGCGTGCTTTCGCTCATAGGAGATGACGGATACCCCTATGGAATTCCGCTGAGCCATTTTTATGACGAGCGGGACGGAAAGATTTACTTCCACGGCGCGAAGGAAGGGCACAAGATTGACGCGATAAAGAACTGCCCCAAGGCAAGCTTCTGCGTGTACGACAAGGGCTACACGGACGAAGGCGACTGGGCCCTGCACATAAAGAGCGTCGTTGCGTTCGGGAAAATCAGCCTTGTCACGGACATACGCAAGGCCGAGGAAATCTGCACCCGCCTTGTCCAGAAGTTCACGGATGACCGGGAGTATCTTGAGAAAGAGCTTGCCAACGCCCTGGGGCGCGTCCAGTGCCTTGAGTTTACAATCGAACACATGACAGGGAAACTCGTGAAAGAATCATAAAAGGAAAGCGCGTCTTATGGACTACAGCTACATTTTCCGTTCCGCGCTGCCGGATTACGGCACGTTCGCTGCGTTCGGATTTGAAAAGAAGGACGAGGGATATATATGCAGGAAAGCGCTTGGGGACACGGGATTTTATGCGCTTATCAGGGTTCATGACGAGCGCATAACGGCGGAGGTGTATGAGAAATCCGCAGACGGGACTTCCCCTGATTCCAAATATGCCCTCTTTGACGTGAAGAGCGCGAACGGTGCCTTTGTCTCCGGCATACGTGCGCAGGTGCAGGAAATCATGAACGACTTCCGTGCACGCTGTTTTGAGTCCGGTGACTGGAAGGAAAGATACATTTCGTACATCGAGCGGGAGTTTGGCTGCACGGCGGAATACCCCTGGGCTGCCCCCCAGGAAGCGCAGGGTACGAAAGACAGGTATGCGGATGCCGCCGTGTTCCGCTGTCCCAACCAGAAATGGTTTGCCCTCATCATGAACATCAGATACAAGAACCTGGGGCTTGAAAGCGACGAGGGCGTTTCCGTGGTGAACCTGAAAGCCGACCCGGACAAGATACAGGAGCTCACGGACAAAAAGTCCGTCTTCCCCGCATGGCACATGAACAAGAAACACTGGATAACCGTGCTCCTGACGCGGGTGACGGACTTCGACACGCTGTGCGAGCTTACCCGGCGGAGCCGCGAGCTTGTGGCCGGAAAACAATAGTGGACGACAGGGAAAGGCCGTATATCACAATCCCAGCTGATGGCAGGTAATGTCGAGTTCCGCGCTCCCATCCATTTCGAACGATACCCTGTCGCCCAGCTTCTCCTCATACACGCACATGGACATGGCAAGCTCGCCCCTGCCGAAGAATACTTCCACTGAATTCCTGTCTGTCAGTATGCGGAGCTTCAGGTCCTGTCCTTCCGGCTCGTAGTGGCAGGACCTCTCGTGCAGGAAGGACTTCCGGGAGCCAGCCCTGGACCTGTCCATTCCTGCCATCTTCCGCACGAAGTCATAATAGACCCTGACGAACCTGCCGTCCCCCTCAAAAAGCCTCAGCTCAAAACAAGACGGGAACCCGCCTCCGGTACGGACGGTCATGCAGAGGTCCAGGCATCGACCGGAAACGGCATCCGGCATGCAGCTTGCATTCTCAAGGCGCATACCGGTGATTTCCGTCCTGTTCTTCCACAGGCTTTCGATTTCCCTGACAGGCATCTGGCAGAGACGGCCCTTTTCCAGCCAGATTTCCCGGGGGGCCGTCATCTGCCCGAACCAGCACGCGCTCCCGGTCTTGTAGCCGCAGATATCCCAGTTCTGCATCCATGCAACCATAACCCGCCTTCCGTCATCGGTCAGGATGGTCTGCTGGGCATAAAAGTCCAGGCCCCTGTCCACCTGAAAGACGCTTTCCACGTGGAAGCGGTTCACGGCACGGTCGTAGCTGCCTACCGCACAGACGGCTATGCTGCCCCGGTCAAAATCATCGCCCTGCGGGGAATCCTGCGCGCTCATCATGAGGACATCCTTTCCGTCCAGAGAGAACAGGTCGGGACATTCCCACATCACGCCAAGGTCAAAGTCGTTTTTCAGGAGTACCCCGCAGTAGTTCCACCTGGCAAGGTCCTCGCTCCTGTATGCGAGAAGCTGTCCCTTGCCTTCCGGACCGCGGTTCACGGCATAAAGATAATAGAAGCCATCCCCGCCATCAAGAACCTTGGGGTCTCTGAAATCCTCCGCACTGCCCCCATCGGGGAGCATGGAGCCGTCTATCACCGGAGCAGGCATCTTGTCAAAGTCCGTCCCGTCCCCGGTGGCAAGGCACTGAACCTGAAGATTCCGGCCTTCGTGCTCCCTGTCTTTTGTTACCCCGGTGTAGACGAGGGCAAGCTTGCCATCCGCCGTCACGACGGAGCAGCCAGAGAAGCAGCCCCCGCCGTCAGCCTCGGAGTCGGGAGCAAGCGCGCAGGGCAGGTAATTCCAGCGCAGCAAATCCTTGGAGACGGCATGCCCCCAGTGCATGGGCCCCCATACCGTATCATACGGATTGTATTGGTAGAAAAGATGATACTCACCCCCCGTAGCGGACGAACCCGTTGGGGTCGTTCATCCAACCCACGGCAGGCGTAAGATGGAAAAGAGGCCTTTCCCCGCCGCCGTGATTCTTCTCATATTCCCTTGCCCTGCGCAAAACCGAGCTTTTCATGCGTCCGTCCCCCCTCAATTACACAGAAACCGTGCATGGTTCATTGTAATACGGAATCAGGCTGTCATGTGTCAAGAACAACATTCCCTCCGTTTTCGCCTGACATATGAGCATACGGTCAAACGGATCTTTGTGAGGTCGAGGAGCGGAAGAAGAATAGGCTAATGTTTTCAAGGCAATGGCATGCTCTGGTTTTATCGCCAAGTAATTTATATTCGCCCGATTGCAGAGAAAGTACAAATCCTCTCCAGAAATGGTGAATGTCTCTGGATATGCGGAATGTTTCACTTGAGCTTCCCAAATATTTATCGGGCTATAATAAAAATCATTATCAGAGTTCTTCAAAATCTCTATAGCTTCTTGAGAAAGTTTCTTTCGATCAGCGTGAAGCCAAACCAGAATATGTGTGTCTAAAAAACCTCATAAGTTATCATCCGTCTCTGCAAGTGCTTCATCAAACATTTCCGCAATCTCATCATCATAGGCGTTAATATCATCGGGAATCTTATATTTCCCCTCGGCAAGTCCAAAGATGATTCCTTTCTTCTTCTCCGTCGTCTGACCAAGAACAGCAATTTTATACTGTAGGAACTGCACATAGCGGGAGACATCCTCCAAATATTCTTCCGGAAGTTCCTTCAACTGTTTTTCCAAAACTGCATATGACATAGTTTCACCTCCACTCTTTTTATTATACTATGTTTTACCGCAGGAATCCATGCTTGTAAACGCCCGTCTCTATCTTCTTCGCCAGGACTTTCCGTTTTGCCCGCAGGGCAATGATGAGGGCGGTATAAGTCTCGTCGTCCGAATCGCTGTCCCTGCCCTCTGTTTTCTTCTATTATATAGTATACAGACAGGGACCGCAGCCGTCAACAAGCCATTTTGGCTGCGGTGAACGCTTTTCGGGAGTGAGCTGAGCGGCCTTTCCCGCCTTTTTTTTCGTAAAGCCCTTGACATACAATCAAAGTTAGTGTACAGTAACGACATGGACATTAGTTAGCAAAGCCTAATAACTATGTCCTATTCTGCAGTAAATTAAGCGGGGGCATGGAAGTATTCTCCTTACACAGCCACAAAAATATAAACCATGCCCCTGCTTTTCTTTTTGGAGGTTCATAAAATGCTTAATTCAGTAAAAATTGCGGATGTAATTGGCCGCGAGATAATCGACTCGCGCGGGAACCCGACCGTCGAGGTCGATGTAATCCTTGAGAACGGCGTGCTTGGCCGCGCGGCGGTTCCGTCGGGAGCCAGTACGGGCGAGAACGAGGCACTGGAGCTCCGCGACGGGGACAAGTCCCGCTATGGCGGCAAGGGCGTCCTCAAGGCGGTCGAGAACGTGAACAAGGTCATCGCCCCTGCCCTCAAGGGTGCGAATGTCTTTGAGCAGCGGGCGATTGACCTGAAGATGCTCGACCTTGACGGAACTCCGACGAAGAGCAAGCTCGGCGCGAACGCCATACTCGGTGTTTCCCTTGCAACCGCACAGGCAGCGGCAAAGGCGCTGAACATCCCGCTCTACCGCTACATCGGCGGCGCAAATGCCCACGTCCTTCCCGTCCCGATGATGAACATCATCAACGGCGGCGCGCACTCGGACGCTCCCATCGCGTTCCAGGAATTCATGATCCGCCCGATCGGCGCGAAATCAGAAAAAGAGGCCATCCGCATGGGGGCCGAGGTTTTCCATGCGCTTGCGAAGCTGCTCAAGGGAAGGGGGCTTTCCACCGCTGTCGGTGACGAGGGAGGATTCGCCCCCAAGTTCGACGGAATCAACGATGCGCTCGACTCGATTGTCCAGGCCATCAAGGATGCGGGCTACAAGCCGGGCGACGACGTAAAGATCGCGATGGACTGCGCGGCCTCGGAATTCAGCGTGGAAAAAGACGGCAAGTTCTTCTACGATTACAAGCAGCTCTCCAACGGAACCAAGAAAGACCCCAACGGCAAGTGCCTTTCCGACGACGAGCAGATTGCGTACCTTGAGGAACTGATTACGAAATATCCGATTGACTCAATCGAGGACGGACTTGACGAGAACGACTGGGAAGGCTGGAAGAAGCTGACTGCCCGCATCGGCGGCCGCTGCCAGCTTGTCGGCGACGACCTCTTCGTGACGAACGTGAAGTTCCTTGAGAAGGGAATCAAGATGGGGGCAGGAAACGCAATCCTCATCAAGGTCAATCAGATTGGCTCCCTCACCGAGACGCTTGAGGCAATCGAGATGGCCCAC
>CACYDQ010000261.1 GCA_902773215.1 uncultured Spirochaetaceae bacterium
AACTGGTTTTTCCGGCTTCAAACTTGCCGATATTTATATAGAGAAAAACTGTGACGGACAGCCTTTCCTCCGCGTGACGGGCGGGGCTAGGGAGAAGCTTGAGTCCCTGTGCGGCAGGGACGCGGGCATTCATGTCTCCCTGAGCCATGAGAAAGAATATGCCGTAGCATTTGTAATTATAGAGAAGAGGTAATATGGCTACTAAGAAAGAGGAAGAGGGCGGGAAGAAGCCCGCCGTAACATACTGGAGGAAGGATCTCGCAGTCTGCCCGGTGTGCGGCAAAAAATTCGGGCAGGAAGAAATGCACAAGGGAGGAGGCCGCATGATTGCGGGTCCGCTGACCGACGAGCTTCACAGGGTGTTCGAGCCGTCCAAGAAATTCGGACGCGTCTACCCTCTCATCTATGATGTCGGCTGCTGCCCCAAGTGCAACACCGCCCTGTTCTGGAACGACTTCACCGACATAAAGGACAAAGCGACCTTTGAACGGCTTGAGGCGGATACCCCTCAGCGGCAGAAGAAAGTCGAAACCATATTCCCGAATTTCAACGTCTCCACTGATAAAAAATTCATCGAGCGGAACCTCTACGACGGGGTTGCCTACTACTACCTGGCCCTCCTTTCCTACGAGAAGGTAGACCTCGCCTACGGGCCGACCTTCAAGAGGGCCTTGATAAGCCTGCGTCTCGCCTGGCTCTGCAAGGATTTGGAAAACGCCTGTCCCGGACATAACTTTGACTACATATCAGAAGTCTTCTACAGGAAGGCTCTCTTCTTCTACCAGCAGACCCTGATAAACGAGACCAGCCGGATAGAATCCATAGAGTCCATCCACTACTTCGGTCCCGACATGGACAAGAGCTATGGCTACGACGGTATTCTCTACCTTTGCGGACTGCTTGAGTACAAGTACGGGCAGAGGGAGGACGAAAACCTCAGGCTTAAGAAACTCAGCGAGTTCAAGGGAGCGATAGCAAAGCTCTTCGGTCTGGGAAAGTCCTCCAAGGAGAAGCCGGGCCCCCTCCTTGAAGTCGCGAAGAACCTCTACGATGACATCGCCAAGGAGCTGTCGAGCAACAACATCTTCACGGAAGATGAATAACGTTCTTCTCTCCGTCTCCTATGACGGGACGGACTTCTCGGGCTGGCAGAGGCAGGACAAGTCCGACGGAGGAGCCCCGGTCCGTACCGTCCAAGGCGAGATAGAGGAAGCTATATCACGTATGCTCAAAGAGCCCGCGAAGCTCTACGGATCAGGCAGAACTGACAGCGGGGTTCACGCGCGGGCGCAGAAGGCAAATTTTATCTCCCCCTACCCCTCTATCCCCCCTTCAGGCTACGTCCGCGCCCTGAACGGTTTCCTGCCGCAAGACATCCGTATACAGTCGGCAGAAATCGTCCCGGAAAGCTTCAACTCCCGCTTCAGCGCGACATCCCGCAGCTACCGCTATTTCATCAGGACGGGAACGACTCCTCCCTTCGCCAGCGAGACCCGGTACGTCTGGTATTTGCCTCACGAGCTGCACCTGGACCGCCTGAACGAGATGGCATCATTCCTGCACGGCGAGACTGACTGCGCGACATTCTCCGCCGCAGGGGACCAGAGCCTCTCGACCAGGCGTTACATAGACCGGGCGGCCTTCTTTCAGGAGGGCAGAGATACTATCGTGTTCGAGATAGAGGCCAATGCCTTCCTCTGGAAGATGATACGCTCTCTCGTCGGAACCTTCGTCCAGCTGGACATGAAGGGGGGCTCCCCCTCCGCATTCAGGGAGATACTGGAAAGCCGGGACAGGAGGCGGGCCTTGATGACCGCCCCTCCGACCGGCCTCTTTCTCTGGGACGTGAGATTCGACGGAATCAGGCGTCATATTTAGGGCACGGGTACATCCATCTAGCCGGTACATCCCTAATCTATCAGCCCATGCTCCATGAAGCTGAAGTATTCGTCCCTGGACAGTATGATGTGATCCAGAAAGCTTATACCCAGTAACTCCGCAGACTCCTTGAGCACCCGCGTGGCGTTCTGGTCCGCCCCGCTCGGCAGGCAGGGACCGAAAGGGTGATTGTGGCAGCAGATAACCGCCGAAGCATGTTCAGAAACGGGTTCCGACAGGACCTCCCGGGGATGAATTATCGCCTTCCCCGTCGTTCCCACAGAAACGACACGGATGCTCAGGATCTCATGAGCCCCGTTCAGGGAGACACAGACAAAATGCTCCCTCTTTTCCATGGCATAATGCTTCACGTAGGGGATAATTTCGCTCGGTTTGGTGATGACGGCATGCAAATAGCCGCTCATCCTTCTTCCCAGCTCAAGGGCAGCGGCGACGGCGAGCGCCTTGGAAGTTCCCATACCACTGATTTCTTCCAGCCTTCCCACGACATCACCAGGAGGACACATCTTTATGATGTCCAGGGATCTGCGGGCCATTTCCTCGACGGGGACATCCCGGGTCCCCGCCCCAAGGATAAGCATCAGAAGTTCGCTGTCGCTCGGGAATGAAAGCCCGTTCTGCATCGCAAGTTCACGGATGCAGGGATTCTTCTTGTTGCCAAGGTATTCTTTTTCCTTTCTTTCCATACAAAGTATATCTGTCCGGGCTTGATAAAAACACAAATGTCATGCCTCTGAATAATGGGAAAAAATCAAATATTGACGGATTGCCTTTACTATATTACAATAGCAATATAAGGAAGATAATGTCGGCTTACACGATAGTGGTCCCGGACAGCAAGGCCCTGTGCCGCATCTGTGGGACTAATGACAGCAATCTTAAGCTCATTGAGGATTTTTTAGGCATCCCCATATTCGCCTGCGGCAACGAGCTGTCCGTCGAGGAGGAGGATGCTGATGCGGTTCGCCGCTTCCGCTTCGTCATAGACTCAATCCTCGACGAGATAGCCCAGGATCCGGGGGAGCTTTCCGACAGCGACCTCATCCAGTCCGTCCTCAAATCACAATGCCATGAGTCCGGCAGAATCAGCGCGGACGACCATGCTTTCTTCGAGCAGAATTCCATATTAATACCTGGGGCAATCCGAAAGGTCTACCCCCGGACCCGCGGGCAGGCAACCCTCGTGTCCAAGATGCGGAAGAACGACATAGTGATTGCAGAAGGCCCCGCAGGCTCCGGCAAGACCTTTCTCTGCATCTGTGAGGCCCTCAGGCTGCTCCTGACCCGCAAAGTCAGCGGGATAGTGCTGACCAGGCCCGTCGTGGAGGCCGGTGAAAGCCTGGGCTTCCTGCCCGGAGACCTTAGGGAAAAGCTCGACCCCTACACCCGCCCCCTCTACGACGCGATGAATGCCGTCCTTCCCCGGGAAAGCGTCGCCCGCCTGCAGGAGAACGGTATGCTGGAGACAGCCCCCCTCGCCTACATGAGGGGACGGACCCTCTCCGCATCCGCGGTGATACTGGACGAGGCGCAGAACACAAGCCGGGAGCAGATGAAGATGTTCCTGACCCGCCTGGGCGAGGGCTCCAAGATGTTCATAACCGGTGACCTGACCCAGATTGACTTGCCGCGCCGGGTCAAGTCAGGGCTCTCAGATGCGACGGAGCGGCTCTCCGGGATAGAAGGAATAGCAATATGCCATCTGGACTCGGAGGATGTCGTGAGAAGCCCCCTGGTCAGAAAAATAATAAACGCCTACGAGAGAGAGAAGCATGAAGAATTCTGAGAAGAAAAGCGGAATGGGCATCATCCCGCAGTCCACGGTAAAATACATAAAGAATAATACCGTCAAGCTGCTGGCTTTCCTAGTCAGCTTCCTGCTAGCGGTCGCCCTCCTCTTTGTCCGCATAAGCATGACGAATACGATTTACACCTATAATATAAATGACTACGAGGTGGGGCAGATCTCCGACATCACGGTGACGGCAATGAAGAGTCTGCCGGCGGACAGCGAGAACCCAGTCTCAGTGGAAAAGGGCGAAAAGGTCGTCAAAAAAGGCTTTCCGATAACCGAGGAAGGCTATGCAAAGCTCAAGAGGATGTCTATCTCCCGCGCCTACATAGACTACCGGTCTTTTGCCAATTCCATCCTGTTCATGATGCTCCTGGGCGCACTCTATTTCTTCCTGTTCAGCCGTGTCTGCCTGGGCAAGAAGTGCAGCACGCAGGAAATCCTCACCGAAGATGCCTTCTTCATTGCGGTGATTGCCTGTACGGTGCTCGCATCGCGGACAACGCTCCTGTCCACCCCCTACTCCATGAACATCATATCCCCCATCGTGTTCTGCACCTTCCTGATGGCAATCCTCTTCGGCCAGATGGACGCAATAAGCTTTGCCCTCGTCTCGTCTTTCGGAGTCCTGTGTGCCTCCGGCTATCAGCTCACACCTTTCATATACAGCCTCTGCGTCAGCCTCGCCTCCTCGCGGATAGTCCGCAGAATAGAACGGAGGATTGACCTCGTGTTCGCGGCGATGCTGCAAGGTATTCTCTCTCCCGTCTTTCTCTTCGCCATCATGATAATTTTCAACGGGCCGGTCAATGGAAACCCGACCCGGGAGGGCTATATGGCGCTGGCAGGAGTCATGCTCAATGGCTTCATGTCAGGTATCCTCTGCCTGGGATTCCTGACACCCTTGGAATACCTGCTCAACTCAGCGTCCGTCTTCCGCCTGATGGATCTCAGTGATACCAATGCAAGCATAATCAAACGGATGTCCGTCACGGCGAGCGGAACCTTCAACCATTCGATAATGGTCGCACAGCTCGCCGAAGCGGCCTGTGCCAAGATAGGCGCGAACGCGCTCCTTGCCAGGGTCGGCGGTTACTACCATGACATCGGGAAAATCGACAACCCCGAGTTCTTCACCGAGAACCAGAACAATAACGAGAACATCCACAACTCCATAAACCCCTCCCTGTCCGTTACGATAATAAAGAACCATGTCCGGAAAGGCGTAGAGATGGCGAGAGACCTGCACCTGCCCGCCAAGGTCGTCGATATAATCTCAGAGCACCACGGAAACGGCGTACTCAAGTACTTCTACAACACGGCCCTCAAGGAAGACCCCAATGCGAACCCCGGGGACTACTCCTACAACGGGAACCCGCCGACAACGAGGGAAAGCGGGGTCGTCATGCTCGCGGACACCGTTGAAGCCGCCTGCAAGAGCCTGGACAAGCCTTCCGCTTCCAGTATAGAGAAAAAAGTCCAGCAACTGGTCAGCGAAAAGATTGAAGAGGGGCAGATGAACAATTGCGACCTCACCTTCAAAGATATTAGTATAATAGAAGATACATTCACCCAGCTTCTCATAGGCTACTACCACTCCCGCGTGAAATACCCCGACCAGAAGGAGGCTGAGCCCGCCAAAACCGAAGGGACAGACGCAGCGAAAGATGATGCCGCAAAGAGCGGGGAGGCAGAGAGCGAGGGCAAAGATGGCAAATAGGGTTCTCGTAAGCGTCGAGGAGAGCATGGAAGAGCCCGGCTGGCTCGCCAAGGCAGAAAGTTTCCTTATCAAAGCTATGGAGCTGGCAGGCTATGACGGCGAGGAGCTGTCGGTGATGTTCTGTTCCGACACGCTCATCAGGCAGCTGAACCGGGATTATCGTAACATTGACGAGCCGACCGATGTTTTAAGTTTTGAAGACGGGACGGCATACACCGATGAGGACGGGCAGGAGTGGAAAGCGATGGGCGACATAGCCATAAGCCTTGAGACACTCCCTAAGAATGCCGCGTATTTCGAGGTCGGCGAGGATGAGGAGCTCAAGCGGCTGCTCGTACACGGCCTCCTGCACCTGAACGGGCTTGACCACGGGGATGAGCATGTCGAGAAAGGAAAGGAGCCGGTCTGCCCCATGCTCAGGAAGCAAGGGGAGCTGCTCACGGCTCTGAAAGAAGAGCAAATCATAGGCTGAAGGACATAAAAGGATATAAGATCAATGGGCTTATTCGGATTCATAAAGGATTCCAGGAAAGACGATGAAGGGCATTCTTCTACCGGGGCTTTGGCGGACGGGGGCTCTGTCAGCGCGGAGGATGCCGCACAGCAGAAACTCCTGACGGAAGAGAAGAAGGATATGATACGGGGGGTAGAGGACCTCTCCCAGACGACGGTCAAGGAGGTGATGATTCCCCGCATAGACGTGGACTTCCTCTCCGTCGGCACGGATGCGGAGGAGCTGCTCCAGAAAATAACCGAGAGCGGGCACTCCCGCTTCCCCGTCTACTCCAGCTCCATAGACAACGTGGTCGGCGTGCTCTACGTCAAGGACCTCATAGCGGCCATATCCCGCCACGAGGAGCTGAACCTGGAGAGGATAATCCGCAAGGCCTATTTCGTCCCGGAAAGCAAGCGAATAGACAGCCTGCTTCGGGAATTCAAGCGGCGGCACGTACACATAGCGATAGCGATAGACGAATACGGCGGCATCAGCGGCATTGTCTGCATGGAGGACATCATCGAGCAGATTGTCGGCGACATACAGGACGAATTCGACAACGAGCGGGAGGATATCCTGCCGCTCGGTGACAACGTGTGGCTCTGCGACGCGCGGGTGGACCTGGACGACCTGAACGAAACCATAGCATCCGCCTTTCCCTCTGATGACTTCGACACGCTCGGGGGCTTCGTCTTTGACCTCTTCGGTAAGATTCCCGTCAAATTCGAGAAAGTCTCCTGGCACGACTGGGACTTCATCGTGCAGGAGATGGAGGGGCACAAAGTAGACGTCATCAAGGTGGTATACCATAAAGTCCAGGAAAAAAATACCGATGAATAAAAAAAATGGGGGGAACATGAAAAGCCGCTTTTTTGTATCACGGGGACTTTGCCTTTTTATTTTGATGTCGGCCGTAGCAGGTCTTTCCGCACAAACCAGAAGCAAGAGCGCGACCAGCCTGTATGATGACGCATACCGGGAGCAGCAGGCAGGGAACTACTACGGCGCGGTGGAATCCTACCGGGAAGCCCTGCAGCTGAACCCTCAGTACGGTGACGCATGGTACAACCTTGCGACCTGTGTCTACAACCTGGGTGAATACGATCTGGCGGTCGAATACGCCGACAATGCTCTCCGCTACTCCCGCAGGACAAGCGAAATCCAGAACCTCAAGGGAATGGCACTGATATCCCTCGGACGCATGGACGAGGCCAAAGAAGTCTTCAATACGATTCTCGCCAAATACCCCAACGATATAGACGCACGGTTCGGCCTCGCCGAGCTCAAGCTCTACGGCGGCAGCCTTTCGTCCGCCGAGAACCTTTACCTGGACGCGCTCAAGCGCGACAGCAAGAACCGCAAGGCACTCCTGAGCCTCGCCCTCGTCAGCGCCGAGGAAGGCAAGAACGACCTGGCAGAGAAATACATCAGGCAGGCAATCGAGTACCACAACGGAGACCCGGAGGTCTACTACCTCGCCTCATACCTTGCGACCAAGCGGGGCAACCTGACCGATGCCGAGCGCCTGGTCAGGAGCGCGATACAGATAAACGCAAACTACGACCGGGCATACGAGCTTCTGTCCAACATCCTGTACGAGCAGAAACGCTACAACGAGGTCATAGACCTCTGCGACTACCGCATCTCCCGCAACAGGAACCTGACCGGGGCCTGGTATCTCAAGGGCCTGTCACAGAAACGTCTCGGCAACAGCGAGGGGGCCATCGCGACCTTCTCCACGGGCCTCACGATCGACCCCTACGACGAGGTCATGCGCTTTGCCCTTGAGCAGATAGCCTGCTCCACCCTCAGCGTGGAGGACTCCAGGCGGGCCAAGTGGGCGGCCTTCCACATAAACAAGGCAAGGGAGTTCAAGCGGAACTTCGACGGGCCGAGCGAGCGCTACGAGTACCAGAAAGCCCTCTCCGTGGACCCGCTCAACCAGGCGGCACGGCAAGCGTTCGCCAACATGCTCGAGCGTGACGGCTTCTACGAGCTGTACCTGCAGCAGCTCAAGTTCATCAAGGAGAACGAGACGCTCACAAGCACGACCGAGATACAGAAGGACGAGAACACGCCCAAGACCACGGTCAAGCGGACTGCCCAGCAGGTCAAGAACGACGATACCATAGAGGCACTCGAGAGCATGATGGGCGACAACCTCGCCCACAAGTGGAACATCGACCCCTTCTATCTGGACAAGACCCGCTGGAACATCGGAATCTACTTTGTCGAGAGCGGGGTGCAGATCCTGCATGCCGACGTGGAGGAGATTGTCTCCCTCGCCGTCGGAAGCATCTTTGAAGGAGTCCCGTCCACTGCTGTCAACGTCCAGACGACCGCAGTCTCAGGCTACGGTGACGCATACCACCAGGCACGTACCTCAGGCCGCGACTACTTCATCATCCTCTCGGCAGGAGAGACGGAGCGGTCTTTCTCCCTTGATGCCCAGGTCTACTCCGGCAGGACAGGGACAAAGACCACCGACATGCACATCTACCGGACAGGCAATGACCGTTTCGCCAAGACCCTCAGGAGGCTCAGGCAGGCCGTGCTCGACATTCTGCCCATACGCGGCAACATCCTGAACAACGCGACCAACACCCTGCTCGTTGACCTTGGCAAGAGCGACGGCATCGTCAAGGGGGCCGTGTTCGATGTCGTCAAGCAGGGCAAGATAAAGACCGTAGACACGGGAACGGGAGTCGTTTACAACAGCTCCGACACGCTCGGGACATTCACCGTCACCAAGGCCAACGAGGAGATTGCCGAGGGCGAGTACAAGAAGAAAGGCTTCTACGACGTACTGAACGTCGGCGATGAGATTGTATTGGTCAAGCTGCCCGACAATGCGGAGGGTCAGAGCGCGGACGGGAACGCCGTGACGGACACCAAGCCTGCCGCCAACGCCGAGGGAGAGCCCGCAACCCAGGCAGCGGAAACTGCCGAGAGGGAATCCCTCAAGGAAAGCATGAAGGTGCAGGCCCAAGAGTCCCCCCTCATCAACATGATTCGCTCAATACTGTGAGTTTTTTTGCAGTAGTCTACTTGACATTTTTCGCGTGAAGTAGTAGAACGTAACGCATACGGCAAAGACGTCGTAGATATGATTCCTTCGGGGCAGTCCGCTCCAGGAGGCATCGTGTCTACGGCGTTTTTTTTCGTTTAAATCACTTTTGCGGGAGGACGCTTTCGGGCGGTTTGTGTATGTGCTGCGTAATGGGCTATTTTGGCAATGTTATTTCGATGAAGGAATTCCACGAGAATTTCGCCCGCACGGCTTCCCGCGGCCCCGACAGCTCCAGGATTCTGGAGAAGGACGGGGCGGTCCTCGGATTTCAGAGGCTTGCGATAATGGGGCTGGACGAGAGCGGCATGCAGCCCTTCTCGCACAAGGGAAAGTCCCTCGTCTGCAACGGCGAGATTTACGGCATC
>CACYDQ010000262.1 GCA_902773215.1 uncultured Spirochaetaceae bacterium
CAAACTCTGCCACGATTTTATCCTGCAGGTCGTCAAGGAGTCTGTCCTTGTCCCTCTCATTCTGGTATTCGCTGTTCATGTCGATTTTAATGACGTTCAGCTTGTTCAGGTTGGACGCAAAGCCCGGGTCCCCGCTTATCTTGAATGGAGCAAAGAGGACGCGGGAGTCGCAGCCCTTGGAGTAGTAGGCGGACAGCATGTTGTCCGCAATCGTCTTGCCGAAGCGCCGGGGCCGGGACACGCAGACGTACTCCCGGGCTGTCTCCATGAAGCGGTTCATCGCGGCTATCATCATCGTCTTGTCCACGTAGATTTCTGCGTGGGTGATTTTCTTGAAGTTCTCGTTGTTCGGGTTCAGGTAGATTCCCATGATGCCTTTTCTCCTTTGAGTAATCCAATGGTAGCATTTGCTTTGCAAATTTTCAAGCCTTTTCCCCTACACAAGGACTGCGTTTCGTGCTAGAATGCTCGCTATGACAAGACAGGATTTGAAGAAATGTTGCCGTAATCCCATCCTTATATGCTGTGCCGTCCTTGCCCTAATTTCTGTTCTGCTTTTGTTCCCGGCAGTCAGGCTGCTGCTCGTCTCTGCCGCCGAACGCTTCATCGTCCGCCGTCCTCTGAGGGACACAGGCAAGTGGGACCGCCTGATGCTGCGCTATGCGAGCGTACAGCTGCTTGCGATTGTTGCTGTGGCGTGGCTGCATAAAAGGACGGACCGTGTCATGTGCATCGCGAAGGCATTCGTAAGAGAGATACGCTTGTCCCATATTTTTCTGCTCCTGCTCATCCTTGCGTTCGTGTTCCAGAATCTCGCGCTCATCGCCCATCCCGACAGGACGGGATGGTATATGGACTGTACGAATTTGTGGGATCATTATGTGTGCGTGCTCGGCGGCAGAAGCCTTCATCTGGGAATGTATCCGCCCCTTGCCAGCTTCATATACCGTTTGTATGCCTCAATGCTCCCGGAGGATTTGTTCTCCGGCGACTGGAAGACACTCGCCTATTCCGACGGGGGAAGCTATGTCACGCTGTTGTTCTACCTTTTTTCCGTTGTTCCGTTCTGCTTGCTTTGCTTTGATTCGATAGAAGGAAAAAAAACTGAGAAGCTTGTTGCCACAACAGCCCTCTGTTGCTCGGCTCCATTCCTGTATTCCTTGATGCGTGGCAACATCGTTCTTTTTTCTGCTTGCGCCGCATTCTGCTTTTGCCGTTCTGCCCGCTCGGAGAACGGGTTTGTGCGGGCGGCCGGGCTTCTGGCCTTGTTCGTTGCCATCGGGACAAAGCTGTATCCCGTTGCGTTCGCAGCCCTGCTCGTAAAGGAGCGGAGGTGGAAGGAGCTTAAGGCCTGTCTCGTCATGGCCTTGCTCTTGTTTGTCTTCATGCTGACTTTCTTTGACGGGGGGATGTCCGAGATAGCGAATATGATGCGGCACATCACGAATTTTACAAGTACCTTCAAGGAGCATCATAATCTCTCTCTCAAGCGTCAGGTCTGGGACATTCTTTCGTTCTGCGGGCTTGCGAAGGACACGGGGCTTTTCCCAGTGCTGAATGTGGCAGTGTATGTCTTGTACATTGCGGCGAGCGGGGTACTGTTCTTCCTGACAAAAAAACGCTGGGTGGAGCTGATGCTTTTGACGCTGGCCTGTCTGCTGGTGCCCGGAATCGTCCGTCCCTACACGGAAGTGTTCCTCATCATTCCAATTGTGGAACTGCTTAACAGCAAGGAAAAAGACGTATTCGTCTACCTTTCGTTAGTCTTCCTTCTGCCGATGCTGCTTTTTATCTGTGATTTGTCCCTGTTCGTCACCTTCCATGCGGGGCTTGTCACCTTCCCCCTCTTTGCCCTCTGTGCTGCCGAGGTTGTCCGGGAGCGGTATTGCAAGAAATGAGACAAGAAGTTGTCTCACATGGATGCAGGAGTTTCTGAGGTTTCTTTTCTGACAAGTGCCCGCTTCCTGAAGAATGCAACACCGTAACGGAGTACCTGCCCATAGTCGTAGAATGCATCAGCATATTTTTTCGTGTCAATCTGCGTAAGGGTCTTGAGAGATCCTTGGACTTCAGCATCTGAGGCCGTGTTTGAGCTTGTCATAGGCAAGCTCAAAATCATTCCCGTCTGCTTCCTTGAGCGAGATGAAGAGGACGGGGCGGCTGTTCATCCACTCCTTGCAGAAGTCCGGGTGCTTCATGATGTCGAGCCCGTCGAATATTGCATGGCTGTCTTTCCTGACGTTGAAGAAGTTGTCAATCATGCTCATCGTGAGCGTCTTGCCGAACCTGCGCGGGCGCGTGAAGAGCGTGACCTTGTTGCCTGCGTTCTCTACAAGCTCATAGAGCAATTCGCTTTTGTCAACATAATAGTCGCCGACTTTTCTGATTTCCTCAAAATCAGATTTGCCTACGCCAAGCCTGAATGCCATGACATCCTCCTGTGAATGATTCAATAATAACACGTGGGCGGTAAGTTTTCAAGTTTTTCCCCTTTTATTTTAACTGTCTGAAAGCCCCTGTGTCGCTCCTCTTAAGACAGTGTTTTTTGCTTGTTGATTAACCAGTCAGCGAGCTTTGACAAAAGAAATTACGGAAGTCCTTCCTTTTCGGTTGTAAGTACGAAGGATGAGAGCGTCATTATCTTTTCAGATTCGTTTTTGACCAGAACTTCAAAATTGCTGGTCGCCTTGGGAATGGAAAATTTCAGTTCAATTTTGGTATCCGAAATGTTACTGGTAAACGGATACTGAACTTCACCAAAATGTGAGTAAACTTCAATTTGTGCTTGGTACAGTCCATCTCCTTCTATAATAACCTTGTAACTTCCGGGAAGAACTGTCCAGTACGGACCATAGCTCCTGCCATTCGGTTCTAGGAATCGATTGCCATCGACATCGTAACCGGCCTTTATGTTGTTTCCTGTAAAGCTGTAAACACGGGGTGCATACAGCTCCTTTATAACTCCTTTTGGATTGTAGGCTTCCCACAGTTTCTTGTTTGGGTCATACGAATAGACTCCGTCGTCCAGCTCGTCGTTAGCTAAAATCCAGAAGAACAAGGCTCTTTCGTAGTCATTGCTCCCCACATTCCAGATTCCATGCCAATTTCTCGGCTCGTTTCCGGAATAACCATTCAATGTAGGAATATCATAGAGACATGCAATATCGTATGCGTCCAGCTGCTTGAAAGCATTATCTCTGCTGTCCCCTTCTTTGGGTAATATGAAGAATGTCCTTGCGTCCTTCGGTGGCTCTGGAACTTCTTCCCTAAAACGAAGGGCACTATTCCTGTTCCAGCCTGTTCCAACACCGCCACGTGTTATCTGCGATATAAACAGCAATACAAGGATAGATAATGAAGGTGCTGTTTTTTTTAGTCCTCGGAAATTACCGTGGCAAATCGAACCGCAAAGGGCAATGCTGAGAGATATGGGAAAACTGAGGAAGAAGAGAAAACGACCTATGCCCCGTATAGATTTTGCTCCGGGAATAAATTTATAGACAAGCATCCACAGGGAAAGCCCTCCGTCACTGAGCTTTAAGCAGAGTAAGATGCAGACGATAATGGATGTGAAAAATGATTTCACAAACGCGTTTTCATAATCCTTAACGGTTGCCTTCGTCTTTTCGAATAGTCGGAATGATCCGAAGAAGAAGATTAGAACAATAACAGGAAAACCTGTCGCTTCAAAGTTGCGAATTCCCAGGCGACGGATGATTTTTCCGAATATCATATTCCGTTCTGTAACATTTATCAGCCCTGCAATATCAGGTAAGCTCTGCCACTCATATCCGTAGCCACCTCCCGCTTTTAGTACGGGCAGGTATATGCAGCAGAAAGGAATAAACAGAGCTACGGTAAGGAGAACAAACAGGATTGCATCCCATCGCAAGTCTAAAAGAATTTTGTGAGCTTTTTCTTTTATCGGTAATTTTATGGAATGAATCTGTGCAATATAGGTAATTACTAGCACAAGGCAGAAGAGAGCCGCAAAAAACGCGATGTACCATCCTGTGTACAGTATGAGGAAATAACTGAGTATGAAGGCCGTAATGCTGGCATTCCGTTTTTTCCTGTTCTCCCAGAACCTGACTATCCGTGCGAACGAAATGGCAAACAGGGGCATGAAGTTCACTGTGGAAAGCTGTGTGTGCCCGAAGCCTATATCGGCGAATACTGAGGAGTACGAAAAAGAAAGAAGTGCGAGGAACGACCAGAACAGGGGCAGCTTAAGCTCCCTTCGGCACAGAAGAAACATAGTGACGCTTCCGAAGATATGCAGGGCAATAAGGGTGCATTTAAATGCTTGGTAAACATCAAGCCCGATGGCTCGGAAAATGCTGTGGACAAGGCCATAGCCCAAGAACATGTCTGAATACCCCATCGTTCCCTTGGCTGGAAAAAACATAAGGGTATCGGCGAACCGCTCTTTCCCGCAGAAGAACCGGAACCAGTGTTCCGTCAGAAGCATGGTCAGCCGTCCGTCTGCGCTGTCACTGAACAATTTATCGTTCCCCAACATATTGCGGAAAAAGAACATCTCGAAAAAAGCGATAGCAAAGAAGGGAAGGATGTGTATGACTGTCTTTTTTAGATTATTCATCTGCATGGTATAGAATTATCTATAGAAAAGCCGTTTTGTCAAGCACTCGGGATGGGCAAGGCAGGTTCCCCGGTGTCGTTCTGCTAATTGCCCCTGTATCGTTCCGGTAATTGAACATCGTTCCGATAATCTGCCTCATTGCGCTTGTAATCTACATCATTCTGCGGTAAAATGATGTAGATTTGCGACAAAATGAAGGAGATTGTACCCTGAATGAGGCCGTTTCCTATGAAAAAAAATACAGCACTTATACAAATAAATGTGAAAAGAGTTAAAGGAACAAGGGTGTGTAGCTGGAACCAGAATTCAGATTCATTACGGAGGAATGCTTCCACAGGTGCGAAAATGCAGAGCATGAAAGCCAGCATGAACGCAAGAATACTACAAGTTTTGTGTTTGCAATATGGGAAGAGGAATTTGTTAACTTTTTAATCATGTCTTGTTTTTTGGTATGCATCTGAAGTGATTTTTCCTTTATGCTCAGATATCACGCCGGCAGATCCTTCTGCCGTTTCTCAATGAGGCTATTCATCACGTCTATGAATTTATCCTCTGGTGCTTCATGCAAGGGGTAATACATGTTGATTATGTCATGAAAAGCAATCAGTTCCCTTATCCGCGAAAATGTAAGGCCGCTTTTCCATTGGTAAAAGGCCGTAATCCAGCCTGCCCAGTATTCGGGGCTTCTGTCAAAGCGAACGAAGCCTAGCGGCGTTTCCGGGATATTGCCGTTGTAGCCCACCCTCTCAAAAACCGTAAGCACAAGCTCCGTTCCTGAACATCCGCAGATGAAAACGGGAGACTTCGTTTCGATTTGTTTTGCCACTTTGGAGACGATGAGAAAATCATAGAAGGCATCTGCTCCGATACCGCATCCGTTCACAGCAAAATCAGTGGCAAAACCAAGGTTTTCCATGAGGTCGGGAAGAAAAGACTTATCGTAGTCTTGGGTCGTCATGCTTTATCTCCTTCAATATGAAATCTCTGATGAACAGACCAGAAATATCTGCCTTGTCTAAGGATTCTCTGTAATCAGATTTCGCCTTTTCCATTCTGCTTGTCCTAAGGGGAAAATATTTCTTTCCCTCTGCAAGCTCATAACCTTTATAACTGATTGCATCGAATGCCTGTTTGCTTTTAATCACTATTTGCTCGCCAAGATTTCCGAACTTCATTGCGTTTTGCAGCTGGTTATAAGAAATCTGATTTGATAAAAACGCTTTCGCGAATGAAAAATACGAGTCATCCGCACGCCATCCTTTTATTACGTCAATTCCTGTTAGGCTTGGCAAGAAATTCTCTGACAAGTAAAAAACTCCCTGCCTCATTATAGGTGTGTTCAAATCAAATTTTCGGTTGTTTACTAAAATACTGAGCCAGTGAAGCGTACAAAAGCTTGTATCCATCAAATTAAGGAATGAAAGGCCGTCCGTTTCAAGCTCGTAGCAGTTTGAGAATCCGTCATCAGCGGTAGGGCAGGCCCATTCCTTAGCGAGCTCTTGGTCTTCTGTGCAATAGAATCCTTGCCCATAGTCATTGTAAACCTTCCCTTGCCCAAATTGAGGTTTGGAGATTATTTTCTGTGATCCATGATATAGAATCATTTTTGCCATGCCTGTAGCTTACCCCAGAAAAGCAGTTTTGTCAAACTTGTGGGACGTGCAGGGCTTGTTTTCGCGGCATCGTTCCGTGAATCAAGGACGTGACATCATTCCGCTAATCGGTCTATCGTTCCGATAATCTGCCTCATTGCGCTTGTAATCTACATCATTCTGCAATAGAATGATGTAGATTCACGATGAAATGAAGGATGTTGCATCCTGAATGGGGCCGTTTGACTATGCCACAAGCCCTTCTGTCCTACTCCTCCAGTACGACGCTGCCGAACACGCCGGGGTTCATGTAGCCGGTACCGTTCTCGTCGTACCAGTTGAGCGTGCCGGTCCTGCTTCCCGATGCGTCTGCGTCATTTATCTGGAGGTCAAGTCCGAGCAGCATTCCTGCCCGGGGTTTGATGTCCGTCCATTTGAATGAGGAGACGACATCGTAGCCGCCGGAGACGAGGCGGGCCTGGCTTGTCATGTTTGCCTGCGTGCACTTGTCGCCGTTGAAGCTCGCGACGTTCTTGCAGCTGATGCGGTACTGCTTGTCGTCCGCCTCGTAGCTTTCCGTCTTGGCGTTGTTCTCGTCGATGAAGACTTCGAGCGAGTCCTGCTGCCACGCGTCCGCGCTCGCAGTGTTGATGACGGCATCCTTCACTTTCGCAAGCACGTAGAGGGCCTTGTCGTCCCAGAGCAGCCGCACTTCCGCGTCCGCCTTGGCCCCGTTCCGCACGGCGAGCGTGACGGGTGTCGCCTTGTTCCATGTGCTGTCCGCAAAGTCCAGGGCGGGGCTGCCCCTCCTGACGGCGGCGAAGGGCTTGAGCAGTCCCTTGGCATAGAACCTGGACGACGATGCCTGCTTGTTCTGGAAGTCATTGAAGGAGCTGACGTCGCTCCCGTGCTCGTAGCGGAAGTCGATTTTCACGCTGCCCGCGACGGAAAGGCTGCCCGCATTTACGGAAAGGAGCTTTGTCCCCGCATCCCCTGCCGCGATGGAGGCGGACTTGATGCCCTTTCCGTCGTCGATGAACATGACGAGCTTGTCGCCGGCGGCGGGGTTGCCCGACAGCGTG
>CACYDQ010000263.1 GCA_902773215.1 uncultured Spirochaetaceae bacterium
GACGGAGCGGGTTTCCCCGAGGACGTGCCGTTCTAAACTCAATCAATTTTAACTGGAGCTTCACATGTCAGACGAAATGACGAACAATGTAGATACGAAGATGGACGACAGCGCACAGGCTGCCGTCACCCAGGGAGCGGATGCGGGCCGCGACGACGACGGACGCGGACGCGGAAAGGGACGCGCTTTCTTCCACAAGCGGGTCTGCCGCTTCTGCGCCAACAAGACCAAGATTGACTACAAGGATGCCGACGCGCTCCGCCGCTTTACGACCGAGCGCGGCAAGATTTTGCCCCGCCGCATCACCGGCACCTGCGCCAAGCACCAGAGGGAGCTTGCCCGCGCAATCAAGAGGGCGAGGGCCATCTGCCTCCTCCCCTACGTCGCCGACTAAGGGACGTAGTCCCGGCGGGCATCGTCCCGGCCGGGGCAGACAATCCGGTACCGCCGCAGGCCGACTCCCGGCTTTGCTGGCGGTATGATTCTTTTCTTTATTTAGGAGCTTGATATGAAAGTTATACTGAACGATGACGTGAAGCACTTGGGCGAGATGGGCGACGTAAAGAATGTTGCCCGCGGATATGCGAGGAACTACCTGTTCCCGCGCGGATACGCCGTGCCCGACACCCCCGAGGCAGAGGCCTATTTCGCAGGCAAGCAGGCCGAGATTGAGGCCCGCAAGCAGGCCAAGCGCGACAACAGCCGCAGCATGAAGGAGAAGCTTGAGGCCCTGAGCATCGAGCTGACCCTGCCCGCCGGAAACAACGGCAAGCTCTTCGGCTCCGTCACCAGCCAGACCCTTATGGACTGGTTCGAGAAGAACGGCTTCGAGATTGAGCGCAAGAAGATTGAGATTCCCGGCCTGAGCTTCAAGGCGGTCGGAAACTTCAGCTTCAAGGTGCACCTGTACGAGGCCGAGGTTGCCGAGGTCAAGGTTTCCATCAAGGCACAGGAGACCGAGGAAAGCAAGAAGGCCGCCGCATCCAGCCGCAAGCCCCGCGCGAAGGACAGCGAGGAGAAGGCAGCCGAGGGAGCAGCTGAGTCCGCACCCGCAGAGAACGCTGAGGCTGCCAACTAAGGCAAAAGCAAACTGATATGAAGCCAGCGGCGACGCTGGCTTTTTTTATGGAAACCATCATATGGAACTAAAGGACAAGGTGCCGCCGCATGACATGGACGCGGAGCAGGCAACGCTCGGGGCGATGCTCCTGGACTGGAAGTGCGTCAGCGAGATTGTCGCGCGCCTACGGAGCGACTACTTCTACGACCTGCGCAACCAGGTGATATTCAGCTCGCTCGTCAACCTGTCCAATCAGGGCAGCAAGGGCGACCTCATCACGCTGATTGACGACCTGACCAAGAACGGCAAGCTTGACCAGGCGGGGGGCATTCCCTACATCTCCGCGCTGACGGACAAAACACCGACGAGCGCGAACTGGGAATACTACGCCTCGATCGTCATGGACCGGTCGGTCAGGCGGAACCTCATCGGCATCTCGGACGAGATAAAGGCGGAGAGCTTTGACCAGACCAAGGAGAGCCGCTCGATCCTGGAGGAGGCGGAGCAGAAGATTTTCCGCCTGACAGACACCAACCAGACGACCAAAATCCAGTCGCTTCAGGACATCGTGCCCGAGTCCATCCGGCGGATTGACGAGCGCTACAAGAACAAGAGCGCTGTCTCGGGCATAGAGACCGGGCTGACCCAGCTGGACAGCATGACGAGCGGCTTCCAGAACTCCGAGATGATTATCGTGGGCGCGCGCCCGTCCATGGGTAAGACAGCCCTCGCCCTGTCGATGCTCCAGCACATCGCCATAGAGAACAAGATTCCGGCGGGCTTCTTCAGCCTGGAGATGAGCAGCGACCAGATCGGCCAGCGCCTTTTGTCCCAGGTCGCCCGCGTGCCGGGAACGAGGCTCCGCAACGGATTGCTCAAGATGGAGGACTTCAAGAAGCTGCAGGATGCGGCGAGCTCCTGCTACGCCTCCCCCCTCTACATCGTGGACACGCCCAACATGAAGCTCCTGGACCTGCGGGCAATGGCGCGGCGGATGAAGGCCAAGAACGACGTGAAGATTATCTTCATCGACTACATAGGGCTCATCACGATGGATAACGATGACAAGATGGAGATATATACCCAGCAGTCCCTGATATCAAAGTCCCTCAAGAGCCTTGCCCGCGAGCTTGAGATTCCCATCGTCGTCCTCTGCCAGGTTGCCCGTGCCGCCGAGGGGGATGAGCCAAACCTGGCCCAGCTGCGCGGCTCCGGCTCCATAGAGCAGGATGCGGACGTGGTCATGTTCATCCACGGCGAGCGGCAGAAGCAGAAGGAAGGCGAGGAGTACAACCCCGTCCAGGACCGCAAGCTCATCGTCGCCAAGCAGCGAAACGGCCCGATCGGGGACGTTCCCGTGCTTTTTATCTCGTCCTACACGAAATTCGAGAATAAATCCAAAGAAACTGAGTGACGAAGTTTAGGAAAATGCCGTCCGCCTGCCATAGTATATATATGGAGGAATGAATGAAACGTTTCTTGTTTGTTCTGTTGTTCGCGGCCCTCTCCCTTGCCCCGCTCCACGTGCGGGACGGAGGGGCCGGCGTGGCTTCGCCGGGATGCACCCGGGGACTTGTGCCCCAGGCCTTCTGCGCGGAGAATGCGGTCTGCGTGACCAAGAAGGGAAAGAAGTTCCACCGGGCTGGCTGCCGGGTCCTCAAGGATGCCGAGGTCAGGAAACTGTCCCGGGCGGAGGCGGAAAGCAAGGGCTACTCGCCCTGCAAAATCTGCAAACCGTAAAATTTTACGGAAAAACTGTAACCTGGGGTCAGCCCCGTGGTTTTCTAAGTGATTATGCAAGGGTAATTCAGTAACGGCAGGTCATGAGCAAAACTTGCCTTGGCCTGAAGTTGCTTCGTTGCAATCACTGCAGTTTTGCATACGTGCCGGGCACACAGGGCACGTATGAGTTTTCTGCATCCTCCTCTCCTTTGGCCTGCTGGTGGTTTGTTAAACGACCAGCAGGTTTTTCCTCTTTTAAAAGGCCTGCTCTTGGATCCGCCGGGCGGGGACGTGCGGGCAGAAGTCCCTAGAAACTTTTCCCTAATATCGATTTTTTATATTGTAAATCGAAAAAAGTCGTGATACACTGTTCCTATGAACGAGAAGATTATTGTCGACACGCTCGACAAAAAGCAGACCATAAGCCCCGACATCTACGGGCATTTTTCTGAGCATCTGGGCCGCTGCATCTACGGCGGTTTCTGGGTGGGCAAGGACTCCAAGATTCCCAACGTGAACGGCTACAACAAGGCCGTCGTGCAGGCC
>CACYDQ010000264.1 GCA_902773215.1 uncultured Spirochaetaceae bacterium
CGGCAGAACTTCGCCACCTCCGCCTCGATCTGGTCCTCGGTGCAGAGGATGTGCGCGTCGTCCTGCACGAAGCCGCGGACGCGCATGATGCCGTGCAGGGTGCCGGACGGCTCGTTGCGGACGCAGTGGCCGAACTCCGCCATGCGGAGGGGGAGGTCCTTGTAGCTCCTCGTGCGGGACTTGAAGATTTCAAGCGCACCGGGGCAGTTCATCGGCTTTACCGCGAAAATGCGCTTTTCGCTTTCCGTGACGAACATGTTCTGCTGGTAGTGGCCCCAGTGTCCGCTCCGCTCCCAAAGGGAACGGGGCATAATCGCCGGGGTGTTCACCTCCACGTAGCCGTCCTGAATGACCTTGCGCCTCATGTACTCCTGCAGGGCGACGTACATCGTCCAGCCGTTAGGATGCCAGAAAATCTGCCCCGGATCCTCGGGGTCCAGGTGGAAGAGGTCCATCTGCACGCCGAGCTTGCGGTGGTCGCGCTTCTCCGCCTCGGCGAGCATGGCAAGGTAGTCCTTGAGGTCGTTGGGCTTGTAGAAGGCGACCGCGTAGATGCGGGAGAGCATGGGGCGGGCGGAGTCGCCGCGCCAGTAGGCCCCGGCAAGGTTCATCAGCTTGAAGCTCTGGGCGTTTATCTCCTTGGTGCTGGCGACGTGGGGGCCGCGGCAGAGGTCGGTGAAGGTGTCCTGGGTGTATGTGGTTATGGTCGCGCCGTCGGGAAGATCGTTGATCAGCTCGGTCTTGTAGGGCTGGTCCTTGAACAGCTCCAAAGCCTCGGCCTTGGTCACTTCTTTGCGCACAAATTCGTGGTTTCCGGCGAGGATTTTGCGCATTTCCTTCTCAATCGCGGGGAAATCCGCCTCGCTGGCCTTGTGGTCGGCGGGAAAGTCGAAGTCATAGTAGAAGCCGTTGTCAATCGACGGCCCAATGGCGACCTTCGTGCCGGGGAACAGGCGGACGACAGCCTCCGCCATCACGTGCGACAGGCTGTGCCTGACAGTCTGCAAATTTTCATCTAAAGCCATAATGCCATACAGCATAACGCTTTTCGTCGGTCGTTTCAACAGGGTGATTTCGGTGTTAGCCCCGGGAACTATTGGCTACAAAAAAATGGTGTTCACGCCGAAAATAGAAGGAGTATGAAGTCTTTATGTTCCGGCAGCCAGAAGAAACTCTCTGTATGTGCCCTCATCGTGCTTGTGGCGGGGATTCCCTTGATTGCCGCGCAGGCGATGTCCACATATACGGTGGAAAAGGGCGACACCCTCTATTCCATCAGCCGGAAATACGGAGTCTCGGTTACGGCCCTGAAACAAGAGAACAACATAAAGAACGATAACATCATCTTCGTGGGGCAGAAACTGTCAATCCCAGGGAAAGAGTCGGAGAAAACCGCAAAGAAAGAGGCTTCTGCCGCCCCCGCCGCCCGCCAATACGACGTGTACACCGTCCAGAGGGGCGATACCTTCTATAATATAGCGAAAGTCAATGATATCTCCGTCGCCAAGCTCAAGGAGCTGAATTCGATAGACGATGAGAGCAAGCTCCGCGTGGGGCAGAAGCTCAAGATTCCCGTCAGCTACGTGGACACGGATAATGCCCGCCTGCCCGACCTGCCTTCTTCCGACCCCCGCAAGTACTCGGAAAAGCAGGGAGACTCCAACCTGACCTGGCCGGTGGAAAAGCCGACCGTTACCTACACACAGGGCAAGGTCAGCGGCGTGCACCTGACCGCCAAGGAAAGCGAGACCGTCAAGTGCATACGGGCGGGAATCGTTATGTATACGGGAAGCTACCGGGGCTACGGGCAGGTGGTCTTCGTGCAGACCAAGGCCGATTACATCTATGCCTACACCGGGCTTGCAAGCACCAGCGTCCAGAAGGGGGACTACGTGGTCTTCGGCGACAAGCTGGGCGAGGCGGGCAAGGACAGCATCAAGGGGGCCTCGCAGATTTCCTTGATGGTCTTCCTGAACTCCAAGCCCATCGACCCGGCAAAGGCCCCGCGAGGTTAATGTCCTTTGGACATTAACCTCAATGAGCTGCCCGTTGGGCAGCTCACAGAAGGACTGTCAGTCAAGACTAAAAGGCGGCTCACGGAAAGCAATCTGGTAAGCCGAAAATTATCCACGCAATGAGCCACCCTACGGGCGGCTCACGCAGATTAGTGCTTGTCTTTATGGAGGCGGACTTCCTGGACGGCTTGAGAGCAGAGCGCCTCTAGTGTAATTCCTTCCCGCTTGCGCTTGAGGAATTCCGAGTAGGCCTCCTGCTGCAAGTTTTTTGTCTCCTCCGTGGAAAGCTCATATATTTTTGACTGGACCCTGAACCGGGTGTCATCGTCAAGGCCGGTTGTCCCGTCCTTCTGAAGGAAGACGAAGACATAGAGCTTGCCGACCTCGGAGTCGCGCTCCATGATTTTCTTGCAGTCTGTCCTGAAGCGCAGTCCGTTCGCCTGGATAAGAACGTCCTCATGAGTGTCATAAGGGGGCATGATATCCTCATTTATGATACACGAGAAATGGTTCATGCTGAAGTCAATCATCGTTGCAGAAATTCTCCGGCCCGCCTCACGTATAAAGAAGGTTGCCGTGCTGGCGGGGCCGCACTGAACCCGGACATGCTTGCGCTGCCCGCGTACTCCACATTGCTCCAGGTGCTGGAGGATGCCGGGGAAATTCTGCGCCCGCCTCATGCTGAGCTGGATGAAGCCGCAGTCTATCTTCATGGCGGTGTAGAGCCGCTCTATGGCAAGCCGCTCGCTGTCCATGGAACGCTTGTTATACATGATGCCGATGTGAGATTCCGCCTGATGGTTCTTGAGGAACTTGAGAATCAGCTCCGACCACTGGGTTCCCTCAAGAGGTAAATCGATATAGAAGAAGAAAACAGATGACGGAAACAGCTGCGCCGTCAGCTCCAGTTTCTGAAGCATGGCCTTCGTTGAGGTCTCCTGAATACGGTAGGCCTCAATGCCGTATATAATCAGGTCCTCAAGGAAAACATCCGGTATTATGCCGGCATCCGCCCCAACGAAAAAGACTCTGTGCCCCACCAAATCAGTATTGTCAGCCATGGCTTTATCCCCCTGCATCCCAGTGTATCATATTTGAAGAAAAGAATCATCACCATATACGGAATTCGCCCGATTTATTATATTAGGAACAAGGGCAAGGAAAGAAGAATGAAAAAGCAGCTCGTATTTTCCAAGGACGGAAACATCTACCTGGACACAGGAATGCCTCAGGATGCCTTCTCCAAGGCTCGGCTGGCAGAACGTCTGGGCGAGAGGGGCATAAAGGCGGAACGGACCTGCGAGGGTGACAAGGAGTCGTGGGCATTCAGCAAATGGGCCTTCTCCGGCAGCAAGATGCCCGACAAGACGGTGCTGCTGGAAGGCTTTCTCTTCAGCGGCCTGCCCCTCTCGGACTTCTTTGGCAAGGGCGAAAAAGAGAAGGAATTCCTGGCAGGGGCACGGGTCTGCTCCGCGATGGAGGCTGCGTCCTCGCAAGGTCTTGTCCTGCCCCGGGTCGGGGCGGGCGGCATATTTATTTCCGCTGACTTCGAGAGAATCCTCTTCCTGCCGGAAAAACTCTTCGATATGGCGTCAAGCCTTCATGCAGACGAGCTTCAGGGCTTCTACGTGAACAAGATTCTGGAGGGGAATGGAGCAAACGATTTCACCCGGTCGGTCATTGCCTACCGGCTCCTGACCGGGGAACTTCCCTTTACCGAGGCGGACGAGGAGAAGCGGGAGGAGGACCTGCACGACAGGAACTACGTCCCGGTTGCCCTCAGTGTCTGGGGCTTGGACGAGGCTCTTGCACGGAACATAGACAAGGGGCTGCAACAAGGGGCGGTGAAGCAGTCCCGCAAAGATGAGAATGCCCCCTTCCCCGTCACAAGCCTTTACCGGGAGTTGGGGCTGACCGAGGAGGGCGACATAGCCTCCGACGGGAACCTCATCGGTGTGATACGCAAGTCCAACGTCTCCCACGAGGAATTTGACCGCAGGGCGCAGCGTGAGATAAAGCTCTTTCAGTCCATGCTGGAAAAGAAACGCTGGCTCAGGCGGCACAGGAGTTTTTTGACAATCTGCGCGGTAGGGCTGTTCGCCCTGGCCGTAATCGCAGGAATTTGCACCGAGACAGCCCTGTCCCGGCCGACCAGCCAGGGGCTGACGGAGACACAGACCGTAGAGATGTTCTACAGCTCATTCAACACGATGGACGTGCTTTCGGCCAATGCGAGTTCCAAGGGCAAGAATGCAGGCCTGGTCATAGACGCGATGAGCGCGTACTTTGTCAGTGCAAAGACAAAGGAGAGCTATGATCCCGGCAGTAAAACGACGAGCCCGGCGGAATGGCTTTCGTTCAACAACGGCGGGTCTTTCTCCTTATACGGAATCAGCCAGTTCTTCATAGGGAACAAGAAGGGGGAAATCTTCTTTATGCCCGCGACGAGGAGGGACGCTCCCGCCCCTATCAGCGAATCTGGAGGAATGCCCATCAAGAAGGGGGCGGTCAGGAAGCTGGAGGTCTCCTACTACTTCATTTACTGCACCGGATTGGAGTCAGAAGGCGGAGAGAAAGTGAACGTTCTGAAGAAGAACGACGTGCTGACCTTGGCCTATGACGGCAAGAAGTGGACAGTGACGGACATTGAGCAGAACGAGGGCGAGTCGCTCTCGACGGTCAAGGCGACCCTCTATGCCGACTACAAGGCCGCCTTTGATGCGTGCGGGCAGGATCCGGTGAAGGCGGCGGACGCAATCCGTGGCACATACGAATGGCTGCCGCTCGGCTCAGAAATCCTTGAGGGCATAGAAAAAATCAAGTC
>CACYDQ010000265.1 GCA_902773215.1 uncultured Spirochaetaceae bacterium
AGGATGATGCGGAGGCCCGCCCGGTGCAGGAGGGAGATGTCCTTGATGTGGGAGAGGAAGACCCCCCGGTCCAGAAGCTTGTCGTCCAGGTAGATGACGAGCAGCGCGTCCTGGAAGCGGTCAATGTAGCGGATGACGTCACGTATGCTGGCGGCCCTGTCGCGTATGCTGGCGGGCCCGGAAGGGGATTTGTCCTGAATCATGCGACCATTGTAGAGCGTAACGCCCTTTCTGTCCATACGGGGGGGCGGGTCATTTGCGGGCTGGCAGGCTGAGGGACGGCGTTTTCGTCCACTTGACAATTTCCCCTCTGCGTTATAGTATGTTCCCCATAACCAATCTTTTCTGAGAGGAGACACATCGCCGATGAGACTGTAACGCTGATTTCCGCACAATCTTGTTCTGGGAGTCGGTTGCAGTTTTGTTTTTTTCGGGTCGGCAGGTGCTTCGTCCTCTGCGGCTGGCTCCGTTTATGGAGGCCACATGTCTGTTCAAATAACGAATCTTAGTTTCTCGTACCCGTCCTCTAACGTCCGTTTGTTTGAGGGGTTCTCACTTCAGTTCACGGAAGGCTGGACCTGCGTCGCGGGGAGCAACGGCTGCGGGAAGTCCACCCTGCTCAGGCTCCTCGCGGGCATGCTGGTTCCCGACGGCGGGAAGCTTTCCTGCGGGCCGGGGGCTGGCAGCGATGCGGGCGACTCCGTATACTGCCCGCAGGAATGCGGCGAGATGCCGGAGAACCTGTACACGGCTTTCTGGTCGGATGACAACGAGGTGCGGAAGTTCTTTTCCCGCCTCCGTGTGACGGAGGAAATGCTTGGCCGCTACGACAGCCTGTCGGGCGGGGAGAAGAAGCGGGTCCAGGTTGCCTGTGCCCTTGCGGAAAAGCCCGCCGTCCTCCTGCTCGACGAGCCTACCAACCATCTGGACGCGAAGACCTCCTCGATGATTGCTGCCGCCCTGCATGAGTTTACCGGGACGGGGATTATGGTGAGCCATGACCGTGCGTTCACGGACGAGCTCTGCACGCGGACGGTGTTCCTGTACAACGAGGCGGCAGCTTTTGCGGGCGGTCGGGACTGCATCGCATTTGACTCATACCCCTGCGGGCTTTCCAAGGCACTGGAGCTCAGGCAGAGCGCGGGCGAGAGCTCGCGCGGTGAATGGGAGAAGCTGAACGTGAAGGCTTCCCGCGAGAAGGAGCGGGGCGCACGGCTTGAGGCGCAGAACCAGAAGGCGCGGGCGCGGCTTTCCAAAAAGGCGGTGGACCCGCGCGACCACGACACGCAGGCAAAAATCGACGTGGCGCGGATAAGCGGCAAGGACCGGACGACGGGCGATGCGAAGGCGCGGCTTGAGACGCAGATAAGCCGGACGGAAAGCGAGCGGGACGGCGTGAAGAAAGCCCTGCGGCGGAAGGAGGGCTTCTCCCTGTCCGGGGCGAATGCTATGAAGCCCGTCGTCATCGAAGAGACGGTACTGCAGGCAGGCTCCTACCGGCTGAAAGTTCCCCATATCGAAATACGGAGGGGGAGCAAGCTCGCACTGACCGGCGAGAACGGTGCGGGCAAGACGCTCTTTGTCCGCCATGTCATCTCCCGTATGGAGCAGGCGGGCCGTGCGGACGAGATGCTCTACCTCCCGCAGGAAATCCCGGAGGACGGGCGTCGGGAGGTCTTGTCGGCCTTCCGCGCACTGGAGGAGGACGAGCGGGGCGAGGTGCTTTCCACCTTGTACCGGCTGGGGAGCGAGCCGGAGCACCTTGCGGGCGCGGACGGGCAGATAAGCCCCGGCGAGATGCGGAAGCTGATGATTGCGCTCGCGGTACAGAAGCCGCTCTCCCTTCTTGTCCTGGACGAGCCGACCAACCATATGGACATCACGAGCGTCCTTGCGCTGGAGAATGCCCTGGCCGCGCTGGACTGCGCGATGATCGTGATAAGCCACGACAAGGCATTCCTTGAGAAAATCGCCGGAACGAACATCGTCGCCGTCCGCGACGGGGATAGCGGCGAACTGCGGATGTTGTGAGGGGGGAGAGAATGTCATTTGGGAAAAGGCTGGATTTTTAGCTTGAACCGTGTTATATTGAATAATATGGAAGAAAAAGGAACGTACACGTTCAAGCCTGTTGATCAGCTTGTTTTCTCGGACGATTTCATGTTCGGCGCGGTCATGCGTGACCCTGGAATTTGCAAGGGTGTGCTGGAACGTCTTCTTCGGATAAAGATAGACCACATCGAGTACCCCGAGCTTCAGAAATCGATTAGTCCTTTCTACAATCAGAAAGGTGTTAGGCTCGATGTGTATGCTGAAGGGAGCGGGCAGGTCTTCGACGTTGAGTGTCAGTCCTATACGATAAAAAATATAGGGAAACGCACCCGTTACTACCAGTCTATGATAGATATGGACAGCCTTTTGCGGGGAACGGATTATTCGGAGTTGAAGGAGAGCTACGTCATATTCATCTGCCTTGACGATCCGTTTGACGCTGATCTCCCTGTCTATACCTTCGAACGTACTTGCAAGGAAAGCGGAGGGGTTGACCTTGGGGACAAGACACATCATCTGATTTTCAATGCGGCCGCCTACGAGAAGGAGAAGAACCCTGAGATAAAGGAATTTCTTGCCTTCGTGAAGAACAATAAGCCGGAATCTGATTTTACAAGGGGGATTGAAAGCATGGTACAGGCAAAGAAATTTGAGAACACCTTTCTGAACGAGTATCTGGCCATAAGCCTCCATGAGAGGGATGTCAAGGAGCGTGCCACGAGGGCGGGCATGGAAGAGGGCAAAATAGCGATGTGCCTTGATCTTGTGAATTCGGGTCTTCTTTCCATAAAGGATGCGGCCATGAAGCTGGGCATCACGGAGGCTGACCTGCGAGAAAAAATGGGAAAACAAAGTTAAAGGCATGTTGCGCATCATCCTCTCCCCGGACAGGGTCGAGGGCTTCCGCAGGGAAGTGAGGGATTTCTTCCGCGTGCAGGGGAGGTCTTTTCCCTGGCGCGAGACATGCGACCCATACGCGGTGATGGTAAGCGAGTTCATGCTGCAGCAGACGCAGACCGCGCGGGTCACGGAAAAATACGCGGCCTGGCTGGAACGCTTTCCCACGGTGCGGTCAGTTGCACAGGCGGAGCTTTCCGACGTTCTTTCCCTGTGGAACGGGCTCGGCTACAACCGCCGCGCGAAGTTCCTGCATGAGGCATGCAAACGGATTTGCACTGAATACGGTGGCATCATACCGGACGATGCGGAGACGCTGGACGCGATTCCCGGAATCGGCGTGTACACGGCGCGGGCAATCTGTGCGTTCGCGTTCGGCAAGGCGGAAGTCTTCGTCGAGACGAATATCCGCGCGGTGTTCATCCACTGCTTCTTTGCGGGAGGAGCTGCGGACGGCGATGGCGACAAGAACGGCGGTGCTGGCGGAGGCGCCGGGACTGGCAGGGACGCCGGGGCCGCTTTACCCGCAGTTCCCGACAGCGACATCCTTCCGTTAGTAGAACAGACGCTCGACGTGGAAGATCCCCGGTCCTGGTATTACGCGCTGATGGATTACGGTGCGCATCTCAAGAAGACGGCGGCGAATCCTTCCCGGAAAAGCGCGTCCTATGCGCGGCAGTCGGCATTCCGTGGTTCCCTCCGCGAGGCACGGGGCGCGATTCTCCGCCAGCTGTCCCGGCAGAAAGGTGGCCTGTGCCTCGGGGATATCTGCGCGGACGAGGACATCGATACGGAACGCCTTGAGAAGGCTGCGGCGGGCCTTCTTGCCGAGGGCCTTATCCGCAAGGAGGGGGCGCGGTATTTCCTTGGCGGCTGAAGAGATTTATGTGGGCTTATTCAGGATATGATTATTTTAGAGTCAGATGGCAAATTCTGCGGACTGACTGACCATGAAATCTTTTTATCTTTTCCAATGGATATTATATGGCGTTCCTCCAGTTTTCTTATGACTTTGTCTTGAACGGTTTTCTTTCGGGTCAAATCGTATCCTTCTTTTTTCATAAAAGAAGAGATGGATTGTTTTAATGTTCGTTCACTTTGGGGCTTTTTTGTCTTCATTTTTGTAAAATGATTTACGATTTTTTTTATAAACTCATTTTCATCAGAGTCATTTTTTGTAGATGATTGTGTTTCGTCTGACTTCGTTTTTTCCTCTTTCGGCGTAATAGTCTCTTTCCGAATTTCAAGACCGATGTTTCTTAAATGCTCAACGATGGCAAGATATCCGTTGTCAAAGGAAACGATTACATACTCCGCATTCTGATTATGGGCCAGCACCAGCCCCAAATACACGGATAACACGTTGTCCAAGGCATTATCGCCAGCAGTAGAAATCCGTAGGGGCATTATGTTGTAAGAAATGTTCAGTTTGTCGATTTGTTTAATAAAGGAATCATACCATTTGTTCTGATTCTTATGGGCCCCGAGCATACAGAATATCTGTGTGTCGGGTTGGAGATAATTATTCCGCCGTAGGAAATCAAAAACCATACCTGTATTCTGATTTTCTGCATTTTCACAATCTATGAAGACGTACCGATTTATTCCTATGGTCTGAAAAAAATCTATCATTCCTGCTATCTCCCTGTAAACTGTCAGTCATCCAAATCATCATCATCGTAATAATAATTGTCATTTCTTGATGTCTGGGATTCCTCTTCTAAATCCAGAATATAAAGCAATTCTGAATAAGCCGCGTCTCTTTTGGCTTCCTTCTTGCTGGATGCCTTTGCCTGATAATGCTCATCGTAATTGCGTATGTTGCAGTCGCATCTCCAGACTGTGAGACCATTGCCATCGTATTCTTCTTCATAAGTATATTCGGGTTCATCAAAAAATCCTTTCTGTGCCAGTTCATGCAGTTGGCTGATAGCACGCTCACGCTCCGGTTTACCGACAGCAGAACGCATATCTGTGATTTCGCAGTGCTCATAATAAAGTGTCTCAGCCGCATCCATCTTGGCTAGTTCCTTTGTTTTTCCTTTTCCTTCTCTTTTTATGTGCTCATAAGTGAGCGGATGTCGGATACTGGCGGTGCAGACAAATAAATCATCTTCTGTTTTCCAAACATCAATTGAATATTGTGGTTCTGAAAAATGATTTTTTTTGCACCAGTCTTTTACGAGTTCAACATAATCATCATCAAAATCAATGTAGCCGAGGAGAGTCGTGCAAACCGTATCGATGCTTCCTCTGTCAAAGTTGCTGTCAACGGCGACTGCGCCTACAATGGCTTCGAACAAGTCTTCCTTGACGGAAAGGCTTTCCTGCGCATTATTATGTATGTCGCTTTTTCCCATTATGAGATATTTATTAAACTCTAATAGTTCAATACAATGTGCAAGCGATTCTTTTTCTACATACTGTGTTTTCAGTTTTGTTAAATCGCCCTCATTCTTTTTACAATAAAACTGATGGTCGGCATTACCGAATGAGGCAAGCTCTGTACACAGTTTTCTTACGACAAATGAATCTAGTTCTGAATCTCCGATGAATTCCAAAATCTCGTTGTTCTGCCACTGAGGATTTTCTTGCGAATATGAGCGCCGGATGAAAGCCTGTAATAATAACTGTCGGTTCTTGAACGTATAGTTTATTTTCTGCTGGATATATGACAAATCTTCGTCGGTCATAATACTATCTCCATCTTTATGAGTAAAATAATATGAAGATACGAGGAAACGAACCGAATAGAAATATTAAAGGAATCATATTTGGTTTCTTCCTTAATCTGAGGGCGAAATCAAATAGGAAATCTTTAAGACTTATATTTTGTTTGTTCTGTATCTATGTATCTACAAGATAGCAGAGAATTCTGTTTCTGTCAATAAGACAATTTGACTCCTTCTCCCTCGGTTGAAAGCCGGTCCGCATTGTGCTATCCTTGCGGGAAAGAAGGAGGCCGTATGAGGCGTTTTTTCAGGATGCTGCCGATTCTGTTTGTTTCCCTGTCGTTCATGTCCTGCGTGGACTACGTCCAGTCAATCGGGTACAAGAACGGGAAGTACCATC
>CACYDQ010000266.1 GCA_902773215.1 uncultured Spirochaetaceae bacterium
ACAGATTCCCAAAATGAAAACTGTCATACTGTACAGCATAACCGAGTCTTACCGGGTCAAGCTCGCCGTCGCATTGAAGAGCCTGCTTGAGGCCCACAAGGACTGCGGAAGGGATGTGGACATCATCATCCAGTCCGCGGACATCAGCGAGGGCACGAAGGCCCTCCTTTCCGGTATGGTCGCCGCATACCCCGGATTCGCCCTGAAATTCCAGGACGGGAACGAGCTGGTTGCCCGGCTCAAGGCGAAGGGCTTCTTGGAATACCGGGGCAACTACTCCTGCTACAAGTTCTTTGACTTGGACAATGTGCTGGCTGATTATCCTGATGATACGGTCTGCCTTATCTGCGACGCGGACACCTATGTGCAGGGCGGTTTGCTCGGGGCAGTGGACGCGCTGCGTGCGTCCGGGAAAATCCTCGCGATGGTGCGCGAGCCATTCCGCTCGTACTCCCTGCTTGCCCGGGAACGATTCGCGGACTGGAACACGGGCTTTGTCGCAATCGATGTCGGGCTCTGGCGGAAGCAGGGGGTGGAACAGCTCCTGTACGAGGCGCTGGATGCCGTCAAGGCGCAGGAAGGGGGCCGCATCCGCATCACCGGTGACCAGGCCCTGATGACCATGCTCTGCTACAAGCACATCGATTTTGTCCTGACCCTGCCTCCTAAGTACAACTTCCTCCCCGCCCTGCACCTCTACGACTTCGATTTGTTCTGCAAAATATTCGGGGATGATGGCAGCTATACGCGGGAAGTCTATGAGCAGTCACGGGAAGCCCCGGCGTTCCTGCACATGATAGGGGGCAACAACTTTATCCCGCCCTGGCACAGGCACGGCACTACCCCCTACAGGCGGCTCTGGCTTGACTCTCTGCGCTCCACGCCTTTCGCGGATGACTGGCAGGAAGAGGCCACGCCCCTTTCCTCCTACCTAATGTACCTGCTTGTCCGCCTGGCCTACCGGATTCTTCCGGCGGGATTGTATGCCGCCTTGTACAAGAAGGCGGCGCATATATAAGAAAGCCTCCCCGGGCGGGGAGGCTTACGCAGATCTTGCGGGAATTATTTCAAGTATTTTTTGAGCGTCGAGCGCACGGCCCCGGCACCAGAAAGCTCTTCTTTGAAGAAGCCTTCGATTTTCTCGCCAAGCCCCGATGCATACAGATCCGATCCGAATATGTTCGCGTTGGACAAGATGGGCTTCAGCTGGCCGGCATAGCTCTCCGGCTTGTTCCAGACGACATCCTTCAGCTGGGCTGTAAGCTC
Source organism: uncultured Spirochaetaceae bacterium (assembly GCA_902773215.1). Taxonomy (GTDB): domain Bacteria; phylum Spirochaetota; class Spirochaetia; order Treponematales; family Treponemataceae; genus Treponema_D. The sequence continues at coordinate 1,267 of CACYDQ010000266.1, forward strand.
CGCCGCCATCGGATCCGGAGAAAGCTCAAAGGGCTTTCCTGTATCATCGACGGCTAGCAGGTAGCGGCACCATCCAGCGATAGCCAGAGGAATAGCCTCAAGCTTGTCGGCGCTGCCATATTTCGCCACATAGCTCTTTATGGTCTCACCGAAGCGGATTCCCACCTTCTGCGAGGTATCGCAGGCAATACGCTGGGGCGCATCGGGCATGAAGGGATTGGGAAGCCTCACCCCTATGACCTCATCGACAAAGGCCTTGGGGGAAAGAATCTTCGGATCCGTGACGACAGGCATTCCTTCCTTGAGGCCAATCCTCTTGACAAGCTCAAGCAGCTCCGCATCCTTCATCTCGTCGGCAATCAGCGTGTAGCCAAGCAGGCAGCCGTATACGGCAAGAGCAGTGTGCAGGGGATTCAGGCAGGTGGTCACTTTCATCCTCTCCACGTTGTTCACGGTGTCACGGTCGGTCATGTACACGCCGGCCTTCTCCAGGGGAGGCCTGCCGTTCGGGAACTTGTCCTCCACGACAAGATACTGGGGACCTTCCGCATTCACGAACGGCGCTATGAAGGTCTTCTTTTCCGTAACGAAAGGCTGCATCTTCTCTATGCCGGCATCCTCAAGTGCCTTACCTATTTCGACGCTCGGACGCGGGGTGATTTTGTCTATCATCGACCAGGGGAATGATACCCTGCCGCTGTCCTCAAGGTAATCTATGAAGTCCTTCGGCACAAAGCCCCTGCTGTTCCACTCGCGGGCGACTGTCAGAACAGAATTCTGAAGCTTCTCTCCGTTGTGAGAGCAGTTGTCCATGGACACGACGGCAATCGGAAGCTTTCCGCTGTTGAAGCGGTGGAAAAGGAGGGCTGCGACCTGGGCCATCACGCTGGTCGCCCCGTCAGGCCCCGCCTCAAGGTCGGACAGCACATAGGGGAAGTACGCTCCGGCGGCGTTTTTCAGGGCGTATCCTTTTTCCGTAATCGTGAAGGTCACGAGCTGCAGCGAGGCGGATGCGAAGACCTCCTTCATCCTCTTCCATTCCTCCGCATTTTTCGGGCTGGAACGGACAGCCTCCGCCAGGGATGCTATGACCTGCCTTGCGACGGAGCCGTCGGGCTTGAGCGTCACGCCCAGTACCAGGTTATCGTATGGCCTGTAAATCTCGTCTATGATGTCAAAGCTGAAGCTTTCGGCGCAGACAATTCCCGTTTTGGAAAGATGCTGCTCCAGAAGGGAATCCGCAATCCCGCCTATAAACATGCGGAAGATGTTCCCCGCACCAAAGTGCAGCCAGACAGGATTCTTCGCAGTCTCCTCACGAGCAGCCTTTATGTCGTAAGTCGGAAGTACGACATCCGCTTTTTTCCAGCCTTCCCTGTCCTTCAATCCTTCTAATGTAAGTTTCATTCCCTTGCTCCCTAGCGGTTTTTCCGCCCCTCGCTCTTTTCGACGGCTTCCCAGAGGCCTGAAATATAGGCCGCACCCAGCGCGCGATCGTAAAGGCCATAGCCGGGCATAGCCTTCTCGCCCCATATCATGCGGCCATGGTCCGGACGGATCGGGCCTTCGAAACCGATGTCGTACAAGGCCTTCACTATCTCGTACATGTCGAACGAACCGTCGCTTGAAAGGTGG
>CACYDQ010000267.1 GCA_902773215.1 uncultured Spirochaetaceae bacterium
ATACTTTCCACGCTCTATACCCGCTACATCATCGATGAGATAATCTTCTCCCAGGCCAAGCTCTCGCTTGCCGCGCTGTCGGCAGGGATGCTTGTCGTGGTGGTCGTACAGGCCGTGATGGGGGCAGTCCGCAAAATCCTGCTGACCCACTTTGCCTACAAGATAGACCTCAGCCTGGTTTTCTCCTACTTTACGCATATCTTTCACCTGCCGCTCCGCTTCTTTGACTCACGCAAGACAGGTGAAATCCTGTCGCGCATGCAGGATATCAGCAAGATACAGCAGACGCTTTCACAGGCCACGGTTTCGGTCGTCATGGACGCGCTGATGATTCTTGTCGTGGGTCCGGTCCTGTTCGCCACGAACAGGACTCTCTTTTTCGTGGTGCTAGCCACAGTTCCATTCTCTTCCATCGTCATGTATGTATTCTCCCGCCTGTACAAGCGGCGCTACCGTGAGCTCATGGCCAGCGCGGCGGACGTGGAGTCCTACCTTGTTGAGGCGGTGAACGGGGCCGGCACGGTCAAGGCAATGACCGCTGAGGACACGGCCATACACAACTTTGAGAAGTACCAGATGCGCATGACCTTAAACGGATGGAAAGCTGCCCACCTGGGAATATATCAGGAGACTCTGACGGACCTTATCAAGCAGCTGGGCAACATCGTGATTTTCTGGGTAGGAAGCCTCCTGATTATCCGTGGGGACATAAGCATCGGCACGCTCGTCAGCTTTTCCGCACTTTCCGGCTATTTCACCGAGCCCCTGGAACGCCTTGTCAACATGCAGGCCTCCTGCCAGGAGGCGCTCGTCGCGGCTGACCGCCTGGGGGAAATTCTTACGATGGAATGTGAGCAGACAGGAGAGGCACGTCTGCTCAAGCCGGAAAAGCTGGGAGGCAGCATAGAATGCAGGGACGTGACCTTCCGCTACGGAACCCACCGGGCGGTATACGAGCACCTGTCCTTTTCCGTTCATCCGGGGGAGAAGGTCGCCTTTGTCGGCCCGTCTGGCTCCGGCAAGACCACGCTTTCCAAGCTGCTGCTCAAGCTCTACGAACCAGAGCATGGCAGCATTTGCATTGACGGCCATGACCTGCGTGATGTAGATGCCCATGCACTGCGCTCCCTCATAGGCTATGTTCCGCAGGATGTCTACTTGTTTTCTGGCACAGTAGCGGACAACATAGCCCTGCACTGTCCGGCGGCCACAATGGAAGAGATTGAGGATGCCGCCCGCAGGTCCGGGGCTGCGGCTTTTATAGAGGCCCTGCCTCAACGCTATAACACGATGCTGGGTGAGAAAGGCACGAACCTTTCGGGCGGCGAGAGGCAGCGCCTTGCACTTGCCCGCGCATTGCTTGGCAAACCGGACATACTCATCCTTGACGAGGCGACGAGCAATCTGGACACAGTATCGGAACAGCTGATAAAAAGTACGGTTGACAGGATGCAGGATGAGGGGCTTACCGTCATCATTATAGCGCACAGGCTTTCCACCGTCACCGACTGCGACCGCATTTTCGTCATGGATGGCGGGAACATAGTGCAGGCGGGTACCCACCTGGAGCTTGCACAGGAGAAGGGACTGTACCATGAGCTGTGGCAGGGGGTCGCGGTATGACGGGAGAAAGGACAACGGGGCATGAGCTTGTCCGCGTTGATGACTTGCGGCTGCTGCCGCAGACTAGGGATTTCTTTGAGCTGAAAAGCTCCCGCGCGGTTCCAGTGTTCCTTTTCATGGTCGCCCTGGCTTTTGCTTCTTTCCTGCTGTGGGCGACCTTTGCCAGGATGGACGATGTCGTGAAGGCGCCCGCCGTAATACGCCCGTCAGAGACCATCTCCGCGCTCAAATGCCTTTCCAGCGGCAGAATTACCGGAAAGCATTATATGCAGAACCAGAGAGTATCGCGCGGAGATTTGCTCCTTTCCGTGGACAATTCGTCCGAGCTCACGGAACTTGAGAACGTCAGCTCGCAGCTGGATAAGATTGCCGAGGAGCTTGAGATAAACAACGTGCTGCTTTCGTCGATGGAATCAGGAAACAACGAAGCGGATAAAGGAAGCCCTGCCTATGCCAGGACAGCGTCGTTTTTTGATGAGTACGGGCGGCAGCAGAACGAGATAGCGAGGCTGCAAAGGAATTACGCCGATGAGCGTGACATGCCCAAATCATTGCGTGTCCCCAAGCGGATAGCGGAATGCCGCTCCAAACTGGAGCAGGCACAGCTCGCCTTTGACACCTGGCATAATGACAGGCTCGTAGAAGCAAGGGAGAAGGATAACGCGCTGAAGGAACAGAGGCGTTCCCTTGAGACCCGCAAGGCTGTCCTTGAGCGTACCATCAGGGATTCGAGCCTGTATGCTCCCATAGACGGCATAGTGGAGGAGTGCACGGCCTTGAACGAAGGGGACTACGTGCTTTCAGGCAGCGACATAGTTAAGATTGTGCCGGCCGGAAACGGATTCCTGAAAGCCCGGCTTACGGTCGATGCCTCTCATATAGCCCGCATAAAACTCGGACAGCAAGCAAAGCTCCGCTTTCCTGGTCTGCCACCGTCCTCATTCGGACAGCTGACTTCCAGTATAAGCCTCATACCCGCTGACATGACGATGACGGACACGATGCCGGTATTCGAGGTGGAGGCCGACATTGAAGAGCCGCTTCTCACGTCCGCTTCCGGCGAGCGGATATTGCTTCGCCCCGGTGTCAGCGCGGAGGCCCGCATCGTCATTGCGCACGACACGGTTCTGAAGATGATTCTGCGCAAGCTGGATTTCTTGCAATAGGAAAAGAGGTGCAGGGCATGAGAAAAATTCTGGCGGTATATGTGATTTTCGGGCTGTCCGCTTTAATCCCGGCGAACGGCGAAGGCGAGCTTGAACGGCTTTGGAGGTCAGCGGCATCGAGCAATGCCGAGGTTCTTGAGGCGGAGGAAAACGAACGGGTGCTAAACGCCCAGAAAAACTCACCCGTACTCAACCTTTCATTTACTTCGGGTTATACTATGGAGGAAGTAGATGCCGACAGATGGCGTGACGCATGGAATGACAAGGGGCAGAAATCTTGGTCTGCTGGCATTTCAGTTGATTTGGCCCCTCTTTTCTCTGCGTCAGCAGCCAAAAGCAAGAAACATGACGAAATAGAGCTGCGCACTGCACGGCAATCATATAGCAGTTATCTTTTGCAGAGACAGCGTGTGCGGATGCAGTACGAGTCTTTGTGTGCCTCTTTCAAGGAACAAGTTCCGCATGCGGAACAGCTTTTCCGGGAAGCCGAAAGCTTGCTGCCGGACGTTGAGAAGCGGTACAGGGCGGGCGGAATATCCGAAATCGACTATGAAGGGTATAAATTCCAGGCTGTCAGCGCGCATGCCTCTTACGACTGCCTGGTGCTTTACGTCTGGCTTTACGAGTGGCTTTCAGCCATGCACGATTAATTCTTTCATCGTTACCCTAGGACGGACAA
>CACYDQ010000268.1 GCA_902773215.1 uncultured Spirochaetaceae bacterium
CCCGACAGGCCGACAGGCAATTATACGAAGAATGCCCTGCATGTCAAATACTTTTTCCCTTTTTTTCAAAATTTCTTTCATTTTTTTCCCGGTAACTCCATTCTATAATGTAGTTTACCACGTCAAAATGAAGAAATCCAGTGAGTTTTACGCACCGTTTTTCTCTGTTTTCCCCACCGGAACTATCAAGGGTGAAAAGGTTGACTGGTACGTAACCCCGAATGCCGTGTTTACCTTTGTGGCCAGACTGGGTGCGGACAAGGCCGGGCTTTCGGGTTGTAAAGGCGAACGGGTGATTACAGCGGGTGCCAGCAGGGATGTGCTCGTGGAGAACTTTTCAAGTTCAAAGCATAGCGGGCCGCAGTCTCCAGACTGCCGAACGAACCGCACCGCAGATACTCAGCACGGCACTGGCTACGATTACCCAGAACAAATCGGGAACGTATGACTTCACCACCCACAGCGGAGTATCAAAAAACAGCTTCGTGAAGGTCAGGAGCAGGAGCGGCCAGGCAATATATGCGGCAAACATCAGGACAAGCCGTTTTGCCCGCCAGGGACGCACAGGCTTCACCGGCCTGAGCAGGATGAGCAGCGACAGCGCGAGCATCAGCAGATAGACTATATCCAGCGCGAGGTGAATCAGGGGGTATATGGCATGGCTCACTTTCTTTGTCGGGCGGCCATAGATAATGGAAAGCAAATCCCAGAACGCATTGTTCATCAGGACGTTCATACCGAACTCGTCATTCCCGTTTATCATGAACGAGACTGCCAGTCCCTCCTGCGGCAGGATAAACATATAGCTGATGTAGTTTTCTACCTGCCCGCCGTGAAAGATGAGTTCTGCGCCATTGGCTAGCATGCGGTTCCAGCCCATGCCGTAGCGCGCGGTCTCCTTCCGGTCAATCGGCACGTTGTCATACCACATGGACCGTATGCTTTCCCCGCTGATGATTTGCTTTCCGTCTCCTGCACGTCCGCCGTTCAAGTACATCCGCAGGTATTCCTGCATGTCTGCCGGAGTCGTCGCAATGAAACCGGCCGGTTCATGGAACCATGATTTAGCAGTTGGGTAATCCGCATCGCCTTTTACAAAGAGACCGAACAGGTTGCGGTTGCCGGGCAAGAGCGTTCCCGCAGTTCTGACGGAATCTGCGGAGGCGCAGGACTTGCCCATTCCCAGCGGAGCAAAGACATTGCTACGGACATATTCGGCGTACGCCATGCCCGATGCCGATTCCACAATTTTACCGAGCAGGTCATAATTGATGTTCGCGTACTCGTACCTTCCGTAGCTTTCCGTCAGTTTGACATCCGTAAGCTTCATGTGCGAGTCAAAGCCGCTCGTCTGATTCAGCAAGTCGCGGACGGTGATTTGTTTGGAAAAACGATAGCCGTCAAGATACTTCGTGATGTCATCGTCAAGACGCACCGCGCCTTTTTCTACCAGCTGCATAATGCACAGGGCCGTGAAGGACTTGCTCTCCGAACCGATAAAGAACTGACAGTTCATGTCCCTGCACTGTCCGTAGCTGTTCGCGAAAATCGTCTTGTCCGCATCGATGATGAAAAACGCCATGCCCGGAATATGATAGGCCTTGTTCACCTCGGCAAGGTAGTCGTCAATTCTCTTGACATCGAGGCTTGCGGATGCCCCCTGCGAAAAAGCGGCGGTAGTGCAGAACAACAAAAGAATTGCGGCAGTCAGACCTGCCATCGTGCGCCTACTTTTCATTTTTTTTTGCTCCATCTGATAAAAAGCACAAGGACGATGATAAAAGAAAGCGTCTGTGCTATCGAAATCCTGACAGACTGCAATGCGTCCGGACCGGACGCCCCCAGCACGTGCAGGACATTGACAATCGCATTGTTCACGAAGTGGTCTGCCATCCCCGCATACAGGGAACCCGTCATCTTGGCGAGGAGGGCGTATTTGAAGCCGACCACAGTGGACGTAAGGACCAGGACCGCAAGGTTCACCACAAACTGTACGCCGCTGCTCGTCCCGTCCGTAAAGCTCCGAAGGGGCCCGACGCAATGCCATACACCGAACATCACGGAGGCGATTGCCGCCGCAGGCAGGAAACGGTAGCGCGACTCAAAGATTCTCTGGAACAAGCCGCGGAAAACGCCCTCCTCCATCAGAACGTTGATGATGTTGCCAAGAATGCAAATCGCAAAGAAGACAAGCTCCGTGCGATTGCCCAGATTCCCGTCAACCGAATAGCTCGTCACATAGAGCGCAAGTCTCCCGAAGTTGCCGGAGTTTTTCAGAATGAGTATCTCGCTTCCATACGCGACGGCGTAGCAGACAAAGCCCAGACAGAATCCTGCGAGGACGTTCCGCGCGGCGTGTCCCGTTACGAATCCGAGTTCCCCTGCCCGGTAGCATAGGAGCTTTGCCGAAACAAGAAGGACCGCGATTCCCAAAAGCTTATGGATGAAAGCCTCGCCGAAAAAGCTCTCGTCCGTGCGGATGACAAAATATTCGATAAGGCGAAAGGCAAAACAAACAAGGTATATCAGGACGGCAGACAGCCAGACTTTTTTTGTGCTACAGGTTCCGCTCATCAGTTCCTCCGGGGCAAAAGCATTCCCGGTTAGGATAATCCTTTTTGAGCTATGCGTCAAGAAGTCAGACAATATGCTGCCATGCGCTACAAAGCGCACGGCAGGAAGCCTGACAGACACTACCGGATAAACGACTTATATCCGGCAGCGTCCAATCTACAATCCGAAAGAGATTTTTTTACTTCAGCGCTTCTTTCAGTACATCAAGGTTCTTCTGCATGGTCCCGAGGTAGGTCGTCCCCTTCTTGATGTCCTTCTGCGTCGTGGACTGCATTGAGTCGAGCGTCAGGATTTTCGCGTCCTTCTTCTTGCTCGTCTGAATGATCGTGCGGGCAATCTTCCCGTTTCCGCTCTCAATCTGGCAGACGCTCTTGAGTCCAAGCTCGTCAACCTTGTTCGCAAGGAACACGACTGTCTCAAAGCTCGCCTCGCTTTCAGCCGAGCATCCGACGAATGCGGCATAATAGCTCAGGCCGTAATCATCCACAAAGTAACGGAAGGGGAAGCGGTCGCCGAAGAGCAGGGTCTTTGTGTTTCCGTTCCGCACTGCGGCATCAAAGTCAGCGTCAAGCTTGTCAAGCTTCGCAGAGTACGCGGCAAGGTTCGCCCGGTATGAGGAGGCATTCTTCGCATCCTTCTGACAGAGCGCGTCGCAGATTGCACCGCAGAGGATTTTTGCGTTGCGGACGGAGAGCCACACGTGCTCGTCATACTCAAGCTCTTCCTCATCGCTTGAGTGGTGATGATGGTGATGCTCGCCCTCACTGCCGTGATTATGTCCCAGAAGCAGGTCCTCGCACTCATGGGCGGAAAGCTTTGAGCTGACGAAGTAGGAGTTGACCTTTGAGTCCATGAACTCTGCGAAGCCGTTGTCGCCAAAGTAGAAATGGAAATGGGCCACATCTTTTGCGGGGGCATAGCCATGGTCGTTGAACATCACGTATTTGGGGACGTTCTTGTCTTTGGACTCAAACTTATAGCGGACATTGGTAATCTTTCCCTCTTCGTTTCTCTTGACTGCATACCCGGCATAGGAATACTTGCCGGAGACGGATTTTCCGCTGTCATAGGTGATTGTGATTTTGTTCCCGCTCACCTTCACGGACTTCGCACCGCAGTTCCATTTGGCGGCAATCTCAGCCTTCATCTCCGATTCAGACTTACCTTTTTCCTCCGCCTGATGCTCGATGTACTCACCAAGGCCATCGCTCATCAGGACGGGATACAGGGACTGCCACGTACCGTTGAATTCAGCGAGGCTTCTGTCCTTGATGTCATGCTCATCAATCTCGGAGCTGTGGCTATGCTCGTGCTCATGCTCCTCTTCCTCCTCTGCCTGCATACCCTCGACGACTTCCTCGACCTTCACTTTGTCGCCCAGGGCTTCCATCAGGTTGATGACCTTCATGTCCTTGTTCTTTGCGTTCTTGAGGACATCATCCACCCACTCATCGCTCTCTCCGCCGACGTAGATGAATATATCCGCCGTGCTGATTTTTGCGATATCCTTGACGGACGGCTGGTAAGAATGCAGGTCAACTCCGTTGCCGATAAGCAGGGTGATTTCTGAATCTTTTGCCTTGTCACCTGCAATCTCCCGTACCCAGTCATACTCCGGGAAGATGGTCGTTACAATCTTCGTTTTTGCGAAAGCCATGCCGGCAGCCGCGAGCATCATGCCCGCAATCATGAACTTTTTAATGCTCATCTCATTTCCTCCATTTTATGCTTTTTATGCTATTGCTTTTTCGTCAAGGCACTTCACAAGTTCCGCCCTGACAGCGTCCTTGTCGTAGCCTTTTCCGATGATGACAATCTGGTTCTCCCTGTCGCCGAATTCCTCGTCCCAGCTTTCCTTGACGTCGGGATTTTCCTCCAGGTAGGCCTTCTTCTGCTCCTCCACGAGCGCGTCAATCCAGTA
>CACYDQ010000269.1 GCA_902773215.1 uncultured Spirochaetaceae bacterium
ATGTCATACCCGGCAACACCTATATCGCTTTTGACGTGGAGCTTGTCAGCGCGAACTAAGACAGGCGTATCATCATTGCCTTGGGAGGGGAACAATGAGAAAGACAGCGATTTCATTCTTTGCGGCGGTAGCCCTGCTGTTTGCGGTGGGGCTGGTGTCCTGTTCTGATTCGTCGTCCAGCAACAGCAGCAGTGATTCGGCCTATGAAGTGAGTCCTGGCTCTGGCACCAGTCCGAGCAGCAACAGCTCAAGCAGCGGCAGCTCAAGTCCCAGTAGTTCAGGTACTGCCAGCTCCAATACCGCCTCAGAGATGGAGATGGCAGTGCTTTCGGAGATGAACTACGCGCGTACAAAGCCCCGGGAGTATGTCACTAACAGGCTGGTGCCCCAGCGCACGAATCCTACCGTCAACCTAGGCAATAGTTCGACCTATCAGGCAGCCTTGGAGGAATGCATCAGTCAGATGAATGCCATATCCTCCCTCGGTGCGCTGAGCTACGGGCAGGGGCTGTATCTTGCCGCCAGGGAGTGGGGCGTCGAGCAGGGAAGGGGATCGTCTGTCGGTCATGATCCCAACCTGGACGGCAGGATAAGCAAGTACTGCACGTGGTCAAAGATGGGTGAGAACATCGCCTATGGCTACGACTCGGCGGAGGCGATTGTCATCGCCCTGCTGGTGGACGACGGTGTATCTAGCAGGGGGCACCGCAAGAACATCCTTGAGCTGGACTCCAACCACGGTTCCTATACCCATGCCGGAGTCGCGATAGGCAGCCATGCGGGGTACCGCATCATGTGCTGCATCGATTACGCCGGTGGCTACGCTGACAAGTAACTGTCGGGGTGCTGTGTGTACGAACGGAAGATAGATCCTTGTCCTGATGCATTCGTAAAGGCAGGGAAGCCTGTGTTCGGAACCTTTGCAGGGGTCCCGGAACGCGTTGACATACGCGGGGTCAGAAATCCATATTCATCGTTCCATTTCCTGCCTCCCCTTATTACTAATCTCAGGATAAAGAGCCGGCTCTCCTATTTCTTTAATATAGGGAGCTATGTGGGCTGCGTTGAATTTTTTGACGCGAAGGTATTAGGCTTCGAGGAACTGACGTTCTGGGAAAAATCTACCAAACGCCGCTTTGTCTACCGGGCAGTCATGGGGCCACGAAGGCGTTTTATTCCCCACTCTCTCCGCTCTGGTTGCGTAATGAACAGGTCGCGCCGACGCTATTCCAGGATAAGCTGGGACAAAGACCACCGGAAATTCTCCTTTATGTTCCACATGGATGCGAGCAAGCCGGTTCCTGCCTCCAACGCTGCTTTTTTGTCCCGCATGGAGTCCGATGAGGTGGCTTCCCTCACTACTTGTAGCCCTTCTCCTACCAGCCGGCGTTGTTCCCTGCACTTTATGCAGAGTATGCCGATTCACGGTGCGCTCTCTGTCAAGGAGGCAGACGGAAGTACGAAACTCATGGATGACAGTGAGGGAATCTGTTTTTTTGATGTGACCCGCCATTACATGAAATTTCACAGTCATGGTGAATACGTGACGGGGATTGGTCAAGCCGGCGGCAGGAACTTGACCTTCCGTCTGGAAATCTCTTCTCAGGATGCCGTGGACTCCTATGCTCACAACGCAAACGTACTTTTCATCGGGGGCCGGGCGACCCCCCTCCCGCCTGTCCGCATAACACACAACCATGGACCGATGGAAATCTGGAACATCCAGGACACGGAGGGGATGGTGGATTTGCTTTTTACCCCCTGCTCGGACAATCACAATTTAATTTCGACCTTGCTCCTGACAACGGAGTATCATACGATATTTGGGACGTTCGAAGGAACGCTCATGACTGCCGATGGAGAGAAAATCAGATTCAAAAGCTTAGAAGGAATCGCCAAGAAATACAGGATACGACTGTAGAATACAAGAACAGAAATATGTAGCGAACCGCTAGAGAAAAGAAGCAATGTCGGGGAATAGGCGTCTAGCGGAATCGAACCGCTGCATAGAGGTTTTGCAGACCTTTCCCTTACCACTTGGGTAAGACGCCGTAAACACTGTTACTGTAGCAGAAATCCAAAAACGTGTCAAGGGCGTGAGTCAGGACAAGGCATCCGTTTCTATCAGAAAAAATATTTTTACAAAACCTATTGACAAACTGGGAAAACACCTGTATAAATAAACTATCAACAAAACCTATTATAACACTAGGTATAAAACACAAAGACGGAGGAATTTATGGCCAATTACAAGTTCGAGACTTTGCAGCTTCACGTAGGGCAGGAGAGCGCGGATCCTGCGACCGATGCCCGCGCGGTACCGA
>CACYDQ010000270.1 GCA_902773215.1 uncultured Spirochaetaceae bacterium
CCTGCACATGCGGGACTTCGGCGGCATTTTGGGCTTCTCTTCGACCAACTACCTGACCAAGCACTGGGCCCTTGCGGTCAAGCGGTCTATCGATATCGTCATCTGCCTTATCGCGACCCCCTTCGTCGTTCCGCTGACGATTGTGATCGCAATCTGCATAAAGGCGACGTCAAAGGGACCTGTCTTCTATGCCCACAGCAGGATAGGCAAGAACAGGAGCCTGCTCCGCTGCTGGAAGTTCCGCTCGATGGTGGCCGACGCAGACAAGGAGCTTGCCAAGATTCTTGCGAGCGACCCCGTGAGGGCGGCCGAATGGAAGAAGGAACGGAAGTTCACCGACGACCCCCGCGTAACAAAGTTCGGCAAGTTCCTGCGCAAGACCAGTCTTGACGAACTGCCGCAAATCTGGAATATTTTTATGGGGGAGATGTCTTTCGTAGGTCCCCGCCCGGTCACGGAGCCGGAGCTGGAGAAATACGGGAAGTATTGCGATTACGTGCTTTCGGTCACGCCCGGCCTGAGCGGCATGTGGCAGATTTCCGGCCGGAGCGACACGGGATATGAGGAGCGGATAACACTGGACACCTACTATATACAGAACTGGTCCGTCTGGCTCGACCTGTGGATATTGGTCAAGACCATCTGGGTCGTCTTGCGGGGGATAGGCGCATATTGATGTCAAAGAAGCTCGCCTGTCTTGCCTGCCTCTGCTTTTTGTTTTTCTCCGCCGCTGCCGAGCAGTACAAAATAGGCAGCGTCGTTTTTGATTCCAAGGAAAAGACCGACCCCAAGATGCTGATGCGGAAAATCTCCCCCATAGACAAGGACAGGGTTTTCTCGTCCACAGAGGAGCTAGAGGAATACCTCGTCTACATCCGGCAGCAGCTGATTAACACCCGCCTCCTCGAGAACATCGAGTACAGCTGGGAGCCGTCCGGCGAGAAGGCAGGCGGTGCCGAGCTCGTCAATGCCCGCTATTCATTCGAGGACAGCAAGTCCTTCATGATAGTCCCGTACCCGACCTACAGCTCGAATACCGGCCTGCAGTTCACGGTGATGGCGAACGACCAGAACTTTTTGGGAAAGACGAACCCCTTCAAATTTTTTGCCAACTGCACCTTCGGCACGGAGGAGGAGCCGGACAACTTCTCCAAGATTACGCCCGGCTTCGGCCTGGAGTACAGCTTTCCCTTTGACGTGGGGCCGGTCGTCGCAAGCTGGAATATCCTTGCCGCGATGGCATGGACAATCGGGGACTCCATGCCGGAATTCGGCGTGGTGACCGGGCCGAACCTTGCCATCCCTGTCGGAAATCAGCGCCTGGATGTCTCCTTCCGGCAGTCCGCCATGGGCAAAAAGGATTTCAAGAAGTACGATGACAACCCCTACTTTGCCGAACAGGCAAAGATCTCCCTGCCGCTGACGATAGCAAAACTCGGGACGGCGACCCCCCTCGTCTTCAGACCCTATGTGGAAGCCTCCTACAACTGGGATATTAACAGAATCAACGATGACAACAACAGGCTGTCCTACACGCCCAAGCTCAGCGTGGGACAGACGACGAGCGTCAGCGGCGTGGACTGGCTGGGGAATTTCCGGAACGGCTACTCCCTTTCCACGACGCAGGCGATAAGCAAGAGCTTCAAGGACAGCGAGCTGACCTCCGGCATCATCCCCTACGTGGACTGCAACCTCAAGCTCTTCAAGGCATGGAAGTACGCGGGGCTGGCGGCCAACCTGCGCTTCTTCACGATGTTCACGTCTGACGGCAACAAGGACGAGAGCCAGCTCGTGAACATAGGCCCCTGGCTGCGGGGTGCCTTGGACAAGCAGGTCTTTGATACGTCGAACGGCTATGCGAGCGTGGGTGAGTACAACCTCGCGCTTGAGACCGATCAGGCCGTCATCTTCAGCCTGGAAGTTCCCTTCCATCTGGTCACGACGAATTTCGGGGGCTTCCTCAGTGCCATCAACGCGGAGCTGCAGCTGTCCCCCTTCGTCGATGTCGCCCTGCTCAAGAACCGGGCGACGAAAAACGGAGTCACTACGGGCAAGATTTTCAGCGTCAAAGAAGGCATCTACTGCGCCGGCATAGAGGGATTCATCTACCCGACGAAGTTCAAGAGCTACGTCCTGCACGCGAACATAGGTTTTGACATCGGAAAGTACATCATAAGGGACTACAACGATGACTGGCGCAAAGCCGAGAAGGGCTGGGAAATTTCCGTCGGCTTCGGCCATCATTTCTAGGGGAGGCAGGAAGAACTGCAGGATTTGAGAATGAGGTTGATATTCGTACGGCACGGGGAACCGGATTACCAGAACGACTGCCTGACCGCGAACGGCAGAATTCAGGCGGCGGACACGGCGAGGAGACTCAAGGACGAGGGCATTACGGCCATCTACTCGTCACCGATGGGCAGGGCAAGGGAGACGGCCTCGTACACGGCGAAGGAATACGGGCTGGACATCCAGATTCTGGACTTCATGCACGAAATCAACTGGGGTGACGTGGAGGGGAATAAGGTGGAAAAGCTTGAGTACGAGGGGCATCCCTGGACACTTGCCTGCAAGCTGCTGTCGGAGAATCCCGGTTACGTCGGGAGCCCCGGCTGGACAGAGCATCACTACTTCCGCGACAACGTCTGCATGGACTATTATACGAAAATCTCAGAGGAATTCGACGGTTTCCTTGCGGGCTTCGGGCTCGTGAGGCAGGACAAGCTGTACCGCTGCACGGAGGACAGGGAGGAGACAATCGCCCTCTTCGCGCACGGAGGCTCGGGAGCAATCATGTTCTCCCACCTCCTGAACCTGCCCTTCCCCTTCGTGCTGACAGCAATGCCCTACGGGGTCTGCTCGGTGTCGGTCATTGAATTCAAGCCCCAGTTCGGGGACAAGATAATCCCCCGCCTGGAGCTGTTCAACGACATGGGACACATCGACAAGATGAAAGTGGAGAAGCTCTGCTTCGAAAAGTAGCAGGGCCTCTCCCACTGCTTACGCGAGCCTTCTCAGGAGCTCCGGGAAGGCGGCCTCGAAGTCCACGCCGTAATTGTTGTGGTCCTCGTGCTCCAGGGTCTTCTTTATGGAAAGGACGGTGAAGTCGGCGGCAAGGCGGACGGCCTCGTCAATCCCCTTGCCGAGGATGAGGGCGGAGAACGCGACCGAGGCGAAGATGTCGCCCGTACCGTGGAATTTTGCCGGAATCAGCTCGTGGAAGTACTCCGTGGACTTTCCGGTCTCCCGGTCGTATGACAGCACGCCGCACAGGCCCTTCTTGTAGCCCACGCCCTTCAGGATGGTCTTCCTGGCCCCTAGGGTGGCGAGCTTCTGCATCAGGTCGGCTATGTACTTCTCGTCGTAGTCCTCGCCGGGATAGTCCTGCCCCAGCATCAGGCATGCCTCGGTGATGTTCGGGGCAATGACATCCGCCTTGGCGCAGAGCTTACCCATCGCGAGGGCGAATTCCTTGGTGAATCCGGGATAGAGCTTGCCGTTGTCAGCCATGCAGGGATCGACGAAGATGAGCTTGTCTTTTCCGCCGAAGTCGCCGAAGAAGGTTGCCATCAAGTCCAGCTGCTTGAAGCTGCCGAGATAGCCCGTATAGATTCCGTCGAACGCTATCTTCTGGCTCTTCCAGTGGTCAGCTATTTTCTGAATCTCGTCGGTAAGGTCATGGAAGGTGAAATCCTTGAACATCGTATGGGTGGAAAGGACGGCGGTCGGAATGATGCCCGCCTCTATTCCCATCGCGCTGATAATCGGCAGGGCAACCGTCAGGGAGCACTTGCCCACGCAGGAGATATCCTGTATCGTCACAATTCTTTTCATAAACACCTCTTTTCTCTTAACAAAAGTTCTACTGAGAGAATCGAAGTAATTATAGTAACCAGATAGGAAATGTCAATAGGGATGGTGAAAGGTGAAAAGGAAGGAAACATATTGGCTGCTTTCTAATCGGGAGGCACTTGGGGTTCCAAGGGGCGATAGCCCCTGGCAGCCGCTGAAAGGAAGTGGGGGTCCGGGGGAGAGGGAAAACCGCTTCTGCGTAGAGTTTTCCCTCTCCCCCGGAAGCAAGGGGGCTAGGGGGCAGGGCCCCCTGAAAATTACCGTGCGGC
>CACYDQ010000271.1 GCA_902773215.1 uncultured Spirochaetaceae bacterium
GACTCCGTCATGGCGGGGGGCTGGGTACGGTCGCCTGACTTCGTATACTGGGAGAAGCCCCTCTTTGAGATTGAGGGCAAGACTTTGGGCATCTTCGGCTACGGCAGCATCGGAAGCCGTGTCGCCCGCATTGCCAAAGCTTACGGGATGAAGGTCATCGTCTGCACGAGGACCCCCAAGCCGGAGATTGAGAATCCTGTCGATTTTGACACGCTCCTCAGGGACTCGGACTTTGTCTCCCTCCATGCCCCGCTGACGGACAAGACCAAGGAGATAATCAACAAGGACAGCCTTGCCCGGATGAAGAAGGGGGCCTACCTCATAAACACCGCGCGCGGCGGCCTCGTGGTCGAACAGGACGTGCGGGCGGCCCTTGAAGCGGGGAGCCTTGCCGGTTACGCTGCCGACGTGGTCCTGCAGGAGCCCATGTCCCCGGACTGCCCCCTGCTCAAGGCCCCGAACTGCCTCCTGACCCCGCACATCGCGTGGGCCTCAGTGGAGACCCGTCGGCGGCTGATGGGTGTCGTCGTTGGCAACCTGAAGGCCTGGATGGACGGAAAGCCGGAGAACGTCGTCAGCTGAGGAAGAAAACTAAAAAAATTACCTGCAAGGAAATGCCCGTTTCTTGATCTTCCTCTTGACGGATAGGCGCAAACTGTGCTAGACTACCGCCTACTATCGGAAAATCTTTGCAATAAGGAGAAATATATTATGTTACGTACATACCAGCCCAGCAAGGTCAAGCGCAACAGGAAATTCGGTTTCCGCGCGAGGATGGCGACGAAAGGCGGCCGTCTCGTCTTGAAGAGGAGGAGGCAGAAGGGTCGCTGGAAGCTTACCGCCTCCGATGAGAAGAAGCCGTACCAGAACGGCAAGTGCAAGACCAAGACCTGGTAAACGACTTGCGATAAGGGGGATTTCCGGAGGTTTTCATGAACAGTGAGGCGGCAGGGCGTAAGGAAGGCAGTCTCGGTGTTATGCCGAAAACAGGTCCTTTCAGACGCGATGAACACATCAAAAAACCGAAGGAGATTTCCAAACTTTTCAAGCAGGGGAACAAGGTGGGCATCTATGGAGCCAAACTGTTTTACAAGGAGAACGGCCTGGCTCTCAACAGGATTGCCTTCACTCTCCCCAGAGGCTACGGCCGGGCGGTGGACAGGAACAAGTCCAAGCGCCTGAGCCGGGAGGCCTATCGAATTTTCAAATCGCACCTGAACACCGGCTTTGACCTGTTGTTGCTCGTCTATCCGGGAAATGATTCGTTCCACTCGCGGTGCGGCCAGCTGAAGACATTATGCAGGAAAGCGGGACTCATGAAGGACTGAAGTCCGGGGGGCGGCTGGATGGGCGTGGTATTGCCACGGCCATGCTGATTGCCCCTATACGGCTTTATCAGATGACGCTTTCTCCCGTGATGGGGAACGTCTGCCGCTACACGCCGTCCTGCTCGCGTTATGCGGTCGAGGCTCTGCAGAAGCACGGGCCGGTCAAAGGTCTCATGCTTGCCGCTGCCCGCATCATGCGCTGCAATCCCTGGCATGCGGGGGGATGGGATCCCGTACCGGAGCCCGGGCTTCAGTACGGGCATAACCCGGCACAAGAGCCAGACAAACAAGATTGAAAACACCCCGGGCTTTATCGCCTGGGTATTAAGGATACATTATGATGGATAAAAACACGATACTGGCTATCGTCCTGAGTGCGATAGTGCTGTTCGGTTACTTTTTCTTTGACGCGTTCTACATGGCACCGAAAAGGCAGGCTGCCTACGAGGCGCAGCAGGCGGCGGAGCTGGAGGAACAGGAAGCCAAGGCCGCGGAGGCTGAGAAGCTGTCTGCCCAGGTTGCCGAGTCTTCCCCTGTGGCTTCTTTTGCCGATGGCGAGGACGCATCCGGGCTGGGAACGGTCGCCGTGCAGGAATTCACGGTGACGACGAACAGGGCGAAGGTTGTCCTGACCAACCGGGGCGGCGACATCGTGAGCTATAAGCTCGTGGAGCACCTGGATAAGGACACCGGCGAGGGCGTTGAGATGGCGGACAACGTGACCAGCTCCAACCGCGCTTTCTCCCTTGCATTCGGGAATGCCGGAATGGCGGCCATAGACGGGGTTTTCAACGTCAAGAAGGTCGATGACTACACGATAGGCTTCTACCGCGACTTCACGATGAAGGACGATTCCGGCGTGAGCCACAAGTTCCGTCTGGGCAAGCTCTACAGCTTCACGCCCGATGACTATGCTTTCCGCCTGTCCGTTACGGTGAACGGCCTGGACGGCAACCCCGCGACGCTGGATTTGGGAGGGGTGGCATACACGCTCCGGACTTCTCCCCAGATTGGCCCCCACTACGACAAAAAGAGCAACCGCTACGAGGTCAGGCAGTTCGTCTCGTGGGACGGGCGCAAAAAGATGAAGAAGGCCTTCTCCAGCCACAGTTATGAGAAGGCATGGGAGTGGGCGGGAGCCGCCGGCAAGTATTTCGCCGTCATCGTCAAGCCCGCCGACAACTCCACGATGTCCGCCGGCATCACCTGCTCTGCCCAGCAGGTTTCGGGCTACGAGAACTCGCAGGTCTTTTTGACCCGCAATGCGATAAGCGGCGGCAACGTGACCGATGACTACTACGTCTACGTGGGTCCCCGCAGCGAGAAGGAGCTTATCAAATATAACAATGCGGACTCCAACGGCTGGAAGCTCGTCAACGCCCGCTTCAACCAGGCCCTGCAGACCTCGGGATTCCTTTCTGTTATAGAGGTTGCGCTCAAGTGGTGCCTGGAGAATATCTACAAGCTGGTCCGCAACTGGGGCGTGGCGATCATCATCCTGACGATCTTCCTCAAGATTATCCTCTTCCCCCTTAACAAGTCCACGGCGCTCGGCTCCATCAAGATGGCGGGGCTTCAGCCCAAGATGAAGGAGATACAGGAGAAGTACAAGGACGACCCCCAGCAGCAGCAGCAGCAGATGGGCAAGCTTTACAAGGAGGCC
>CACYDQ010000272.1 GCA_902773215.1 uncultured Spirochaetaceae bacterium
CAGAAGATGCAGATAGCCGCCCTGCTCAGCGCGGGGAGCAACGACAACATCATCGTGGGAAGGAACGGCCTGTTCTACGACCAGGACGGGAACGACTGGGACGCGACCGTGACCAAAATCGTGGACAACCCGGTCAGCATCCGCGAGGCGTTCTTCAGCCCCTACAAGAAGCTCGCCCGCCTGATTCAGGAAAAACTCGCCAAGTCAGCCGCCAGCGCGGAGGGAAAGGTCTCGGACAAGATGGCGGGCGCGGTGGAGAAACCCAAGGATGCCGCCACGGCAGCGGCGAGCAGCGTCGCAAACAGCAAGAAGACGGACGTGGGGACGGTCGCCGCGATAAGCGTCGCCTTCACGGGCATCGCGACCGTGGTCGGCGGCCTTTTGCAGGCCTTCCTGGGACTGGGCTGGTGGATTCCGCTCGGCATTGCCGGCATCATCCTCGCCATATCCCTGCCGTCCATGCTGATCGCATGGTTCAAGCTCAGGCAGCGGAACATCGCCCCGATACTCGACGCGTCCGGCTGGGCGGTCAACGGCAACGTCAGGATAAACATCCCGCTCGGCTCCACGCTGACGGCCCTGCCCGTCCGCCCCGCGGGTTCCCGGCTTGACAGCTACGACCCCTTCCGGCAGAAGAAATTCCCGATGAAGCGGGTCATCCTTTTCGGGCTCCTCGCGCTCATCGTCATCGGATGCCTCGTCTGGATTCTCGTGACTCCCGGCGGACTTCAGGAGATTGTCTACCGCTTGGTCGAGACGGCGAAGTCCGTCGCGGGCAAGTTCATGTTCCGGAGGTAAGACACAGGGGAGGAATCAGGGCTTTCGCAGGATGTCCACGATGTGTGAGCTCGCCCCGAGCAGTTCGGGCCGCTCGCAGGTTGCCAGCTGGAAGCGGACGAAGGCCTCGAATTCCTCCTCGTCCATCTCGTTCAGTTCCCGCCTGATGTAGTCGGCGGGGCCGTCGGCGGCGATGATCTTCACCCGCTCAAGCCCCGCTTTTTCCCGCAGGCGGTCTATGTCCTCCAGCCTGACGTAGCTGTAGAGGTCTCCTTCCCCGTCCACTGTGTGGAAGTCCCCGGACAGCCTTCCTTCCTCAAGAAGCTCCCCCGCATGGTGCTGGCGGAAGGCATAGGTCACGACGCTGTACTCGTTCATCACGTAGGCGGCGAAAATCATGCCGCCCGGCTTTGTCACCCGCACCGCCTCGGAGAAGGCCGCAAGCTTGTCCGCATCGCCGTGCAGGTGGTAGAGGGGGCCGAAGAGCAGGGTGATGTCGAAGCTGCTGTCACTGAGGAAATGCAGGTCCCGCGCGTCGCCCGGCCAGCAGTTGACGTTTTCGTGCTGGGCTTCCAGCGCGGCGAGGTTCCGCCCCACCAGCTCCACGGCGGTCACGGAATGCCCCTCGCGGGAGAGCGGCACGGAGTAGGCCCCCGTCCCCGCCCCCAGGTCGAGGATGCGGAGCTTCTTTCCGGAAGGGATGAAGTCGTGGATGTATTTCATGCTGACGCGGAATTCGACCTGCCCGTGCCGGGTCTGGAGCCGGTGCCCCTCATTGAATTTCTGGTAGTATTGTTCAAGCGCGGTCATCTGGATAGCCTGGATTGTACGGCAAGACCTGCCTCCTGTCAACGGGCGTTCCCCCTTCAAAATCCTTGATGTTTCCGCCCGGCTTAACTATAATAGTGCTATGGAATACCTTGTCCTCCTGGGACTCGCAGTCTTCATCTTCTTCATGCTCCGCTTCATCGTCAGCTCCGACCGGGAGGAAAAGAAGGCCGGGCTCAAGAAAGCCAACGACGAGGCGCAGAAAAAGGCCGAGGCCCGGGGTCTTCTGGTCAGCTGCCCCCTCTGCTCCAGCCCGCTCGCGAAGGGAGAGGACATCGTCAGCAAGGTTTACCGGCCCATGAACGTCCCCGACCAGCTCTGCACGATCGACGGCTGCCCCCACTGCTTCCCCAGGCCGGAGCCGGGGCTCAGGCGGGTCTGCCCGGTGTGCGGCAAGGAAGTCCCGCTCAAGACCGGGCACCTGAACGCCCGCCTGTTCAACTACGAGGACGGCAAGAAGCACGTGGTCGTCACGGGCTGCACGGAATGCAGCAAGGGGAACAAGAAATAGCGTATGGGAAGCATTAAGGCAGTCATAGAGATAGGCTCGACGGGCATCAGGATGCTCGTCGCCGAGACCACCGACGACAAGAAGCGCAACATACTGGACCGGTCCGAGTTCCCCGCCAACATCGGGCGGGACGTGTTCACCTCCCGCTACATCAGCCGCGACACCATGCTGAACGCCCTGCGCATACTGAACCGCTTCGGCGAGCAGCTCTCGTCCTGGGGGCTCACGCGGGAGGA
>CACYDQ010000273.1 GCA_902773215.1 uncultured Spirochaetaceae bacterium
GCCCCGGCCCAGAGATTGAAGGACTACCTGGCCCGGCGGGAAAGCACGTCCCTACCCCGTACGAGCTACGCCCCGGGCCTTGTGGCAAGCCGCCTGGACGAATGGCTTCCCCCGCACCTGAACGAGAGACTCTGCAAAGCGTTCCGCATGTTCGACCGGAAGATGAAAGGCTTTATCTCGGACGAGGCCCTGCTCGTCGCGAGCGAGACCCGCACGAGCACCCCCGTCCGCATCCTGCGCGACAAGGAAAGCGGCGAGTCACCCGTGTTGCGAGGCCTCTACCCGGCGGGCGAAGGCTCGGGCTACTCCGGCGGCATCGCGAGCAGCGCGATGGACGGCATAGCCCAGTGCAGGCGGATTATGGAAGCGTTGGGGGAGTAAGGGAGGCCCTCACCTGTCCACGAGCCAAGCATAGGCGGGAACGACGCGGATTTGCTTGCCGTCTTTCTCCAACCGTGTCTCGTCGTGGTCGGTAATCAGCAGCAGGTCATTGCATCCCGTTTTGGAGGACGCGAGCAGGAGTCCGTTTAGCTCGCGCTTCAGGGTCTTCGGAGAGGAGATGTCATAGCTCACCTGTATGAGGCTCAGCACTTCCCTCCCCCGGCAGACGATGAAATCCGTCTCCCCTGCCGTCTCGCCGTAATAGTAGATGTCATAGCCATCGTTCCGGTAGCGGCGAAGCAGCTCAATGTAGACAAGCGTCTCAAGCCGCCAGCCCAGGTTCTCCCCGGCAAAGGCATCCGCCCTGTTGTTCATCAGGGCGACATCGACGGCATAAGACTTCTCGCCGCGTATCCGTATTTTGCTCTTCGGCGAATACTTGTGCAGCCCGCATATCAGGAAGGCATTCTTGCAGTAGCTGACGTAGTTTTCCGCCGTGTGGTCGGACTTAAGGCCAAATGTCTCCTGCAAGTCCTTGTAATTAATCGCGGCCGGGGCAATATTCAGCAGATGGTTCGCAAGCTGCTCAAAGGCTGCCTTGTATTTTATTGCATACCGCTTCTCTATGTCGTTCACGAGGATGTTTGTGACCAATGTGTTTATGTAGGCCTGCTTGCGGCGTTCTTCCAGCAGCTCCGGGAAACCGCCTTCATGCAGGTACTCGCTGAAAGCCGCCTGCAAAAGCCCCTTCTCCTTCGTCGTGCCGTGGGCAGTACTGATTTGCCTGTATGCGCAGTACTCGCTGAACGAAAAAGGGTACAGCTCTATCTGCAGGTACCTTCCGGTAAGATGGGTTGCCAGCTCCCCGGCAAGGAGCTTCGCGTTGGAACCGGTTATGAGCAGATGCATTCCCGAGCGCAGCAGCCTGTTCACGAACAGATACCATTCCTCTATGTTCTGAAGCTCATCCATGAAGAGATGGTCAAAGTCGCCGTACATTTTGTAGAGGCATTCGAGGATGACGTTCAAATCCTGCGGGCCAGAGGAAACAAGCCGCTCATCGTCAAAATTCACGTAGGCAAACTTGAGGCCGGATTTTTTGATGACGTTGAAGCACAGGGTGGACTTGCCGCTCCGCCTGACACCGATGACCACCTGGGCCAGCCTGCTGTTCAGGTCCACGAGGGCCTCCTCCGGTCTGCCGCACGTGTCCGTCTTGAGACGCTCCTCGAATTCGGCTTTCTGCTCAAGCAGGGCCGTCTCTATGCTATCCCGTTCCATGTCCCTATACTGCGATATTTTCGAATTTTTTGCAAGCCAAACTGCGCTATTTTTTAAATTTTCACGTCACAAACTGCGATATTTTTGAGTTTTCCGCCTTCTGAACTGCGCTGCTTTCCGGGATAAAAAATGCCCGCCATGGGCAGGCGGGCGTTGTATGCAGACGAAAGATGGCAGGAATGACCCCTGCTCGGCTTACGCCTCCAGCTTCATGTCTCCTTCCTTAATCCAGCCGATTTTTCGGAACACATTTCCGAAGGCCCAGCTCAAAAGGGCAGGCAGGACAAAGCTTATCAGGATAAGGCCCAGCCACTCCCATGCGCCAGGAGTGATGGCCGTGGCTCCCTGCGCGACTGCGCTTTCCACCGGGGCATACCAGCCGGTAATCATGCCTATCTGTCCGACGAAGCCGCAGGTACCCATACCGCTGCTGACCGGAGCGCCGTTCATCTCCAGCTTGAACAGGCAGGTGGA
>CACYDQ010000274.1 GCA_902773215.1 uncultured Spirochaetaceae bacterium
GTCCGCTTTTCCATCGTGCTTCCCACAAAATGCGTCCTGACGGCTCCGTCCTTGTATTCAAACAAGAGGTTGCTGCAACCGTCTGTCAGGAGCGGTACGGTGATGTCCTCCTGCGTCTTGTTGGAGAAGCTAAAAAAATGCGATATGCCGTTCTCGAAGAGCACGTGCTGGCAGAAATCGTCTGAGTCCAGCACGAAATACGGCTGTATCGACATGAGGGGAGTTTTTTCCACGGTAAAGGCTCCTGTGGCATCCCCGCTACCCGTTCGAGAGCATCGGCTCCACGTCCTTGCCCAAGAGCTCCCGGTCTACGTAGTTCTTCGTGATGCGGGCGACGAGGGGGCTGAGCGACAGCACGCCGATGAGGTTCGGAATCATCATCAGGCCGTTGAAGGTGTCGCTCAGGTCCCATGCGAGCGAGAGGCTCATCGTGCAGCCAAAGAAGATGACCGCGACAAAGGCAATCTCATAGATGATTTTTGTCTTCTCGCCGAAGAGGTACTGCCATGCGGTCGCCCCGTAGTGGCTCCAGCCGAGCACGGTACTGAACGCAAAGAGCAGGATAGCTATCGCGATGAACTTGGCCCCCTCGTCACCGAATACCGTGCAGAATGCCTCGCCGACAAGTCCCGCCCCGGAGTTGCCGGAAAGCATCGCGCCTGTCTCTAAATCGACACAGCCGGATGACAGGACGACGAGAGCTGTCAGCGTGCAGACGATAATTGTATCAGCGAACACCTCGAAGATGCCCCACATCCCCTGGCGGACGGGTTCTTTCACGTTGGAGCTGGAATGTACCATGACCGACGAACCGAGCCCGGCCTCGTTGCTGAACGCCCCCCGCTTGAATCCCCATGTTATCGCTTTCTGAAGCCCGTAGCCGGTAATGCCTCCCCCTGCCGCTTTCATTGCGAACGCCCCACGGAATATCGCGGAGAACGCGTCGGGCACGGCAGTTATGTGGCAGGCAATCACGAATGCCGCCCCCAGTATATAAAGGAGAGCCATGAAGGGGACGAGCTTCTCCGAGACGTTCGCGACCCGCTTGAGCCCGCCCAGAATGACTGCGGCGGCAATGAGCACGAGCGCAATGCCCGTAACCCATGGAGCTATGCCGAACGCCCCTTCCATATTGCCCGATATGGAATTCACCTGGCTCATGTTCCCAATGCCGAAACTCGCGAGCAGGCAGAACACGCTGAACAGGAGCGCGAGCACCGTTCCGATTTTCTTCATGCCCTTGTAAGAGCCGAGGCCATCCTTGAGGTAATACATCGCCCCGCCGTGCCACTCGCCGTCTTTTCCTTTCTGACGGAAGTAAATTCCCAGCACGTTCTCCGAGTAGTTGGTCATCATGCCGAACAATGCCATAAGCCACATCCAGAATATCGCGCCGGGGCCACCCAGGGTTATCGCGGTCGCAACGCCGACGATGTTCCCCGTGCCGATTGTCGCCGCCATCGCCGTGCACAGGCTCTGGAACTGTGAAATGGCCTTGTTTTCCTTGGCGGTATGCGCCGTGACATGGGAGTCGCGGAAAATCGCGCCCACCGTCTTCCTTATCCAGTGACCGAAGTGGATGAACTGGAAGCCCTTGTTGACGCAGGTCATGACGATTCCTGCGACGAGCAGCAGGGCAATCCCGAACGTCCCCCAGACCACTCCGTTCACCGCGTTGTTAATCCTAGTGACAGCCTCTAGCATAGCATCTCCTTGGTATAGGGTTTAAAAACAAAAATGGCGCAGGAAGGTGGTCTTTCCACAGTCCTGCGCCATTGCAAGCAAGAAAAGTATCGCAGAAATCAGAGGAAATGTCTAGGGGGAAAAGCAAGATTCAGATTTTTTTCCCTTGTCCGATTTTTACAATACAAAAGCCGGCCTTTCACGGAAAATATGTCCGCCAATCGAGGGGATATTGCAAAGAGGCAGTAACACATGCGCATGACGCGGTTACTGCCTCTTTTTTGCTTTAAAACTACAGCGAGAAGAAGGAGGTCCAAAGATGCGCTTTCATCAGCCTTTTTTCTGCGAGGGCTTGCAGAATTACACCTGCCGCGAGACGGAAAGCCCGTACAAGCTTTTTTTCTCTGAATTCTCCACGGCGGACTTGATTGACCGCTCTGAGAACCCCTTCTTCCTGAAGTGCATCCCGGACGGCTGCGTCACGATGATTTTCATTCGGAGCGAGCAATACTGCACCATTGAGCTTCTGGGAACCCCCTTCTCGGCCAAGCAGCTCATCGCGTATCCGGGTGCATTGTACTTCTGTGTCCGTCTGCCTCCAGGGATGTTGCTTCCATATACACGCACATCAGGAAAGGCGTTGCAGACAAAGGATATTGCCGGAACCGAAATGTTCCTGCCCAGGCTGAACAAAGGCATGGAACAACTTGCTACGGATTTGCTCTCCGCCCCCTGTTTCGAAAAAAGGATGCAGCTGTTCTGCGCCTACCTGAATTCTCTGGACAGGAAAAGCTTCATGGTGAAAGAGAACGTTGCGGAGATAATCGACCGCATCTGCCAAAGCGGCGGGAACGTGAACATCCACGAACTGGCAAGGCAGATATGCTACTCTGAGCGGCAGCTCTCGCGCCTGTTCTCCGAAGCCCTTGGCTATCCTCCGAAGCTGTTTGCCCGTATCGTGCGCTTTCAGCACATCGTGGGGAGCATCCTGAAAAACCCGCTTGAAGCCCAGTCGGCGGTGTCGCGCTTCATCGAAGACGCTAACTACTCCGATCAGGCACATTTCCAGAGGGAGTTCAAGGAATTCACGACATTGACTCCCAGGGAATTCATGAAGCTTGCGGAGATGAAGGGCTACCATGCGCGGTGCGAGTCCTGCGGGGGAAGGCAGCATTGCATGAGAACGCTTGCATGAAGGCAGGGAGGAATCATGAACGAGGCTTCCCTTCTGATACAGGCATTCCTCATGCACAATTCTGTCCCGTTCACGCGCTACTGTCATCCGGCGTGGATTGAACGGAGCCAGTGGAGGACATCGCTGAAAAAAATGAACGTCACGAGCACTCCGGTAAAAAGCATACTGGCGAGTGACAGGATCGGGGATAAACTTCTCATGGGCGTATTCCCGGATCTGGATGCGGACGAGCATTCCCTCCTCAGGGCAATGCCGTCCACCATTTCCTTGACAGCCTCTCAGGAACAGGAAACCCTCGCTTCATTGCGCTGCGAGAAACGCCTGCTGTCTCCTCTTTCCCTCATATTCAGGATGGAAGGGAACATACTCCTTTACATTCCCGAAGACTTGGAGCTTTGCGAGTACCTGTCTTTCCCCTGCGCGGATGCAACGGAGAC
>CACYDQ010000275.1 GCA_902773215.1 uncultured Spirochaetaceae bacterium
ATCCTGGACGCGAACTTCGAGATGCCCTACTTCCTTAAGAACGGAATGATTGAGGACGTGGCCTCGACAATCGACATATACGTGCTGAAATACGGATTCAAGCAGTTTGACTTCGCGCTGGCGACCGCCGCCGGTATTTTCAAGAACGTCGTCAATATCCTCCTGCTGCTCGTGGCGAATTTCATCGCCAAGAACGCCGGTGAAGAGAGGTTGATATAATGAGCACAGCAATTGGCAAGAAAAAATACAGGAGCGTGGGCGATACCATCTTCAACTTTGTCATCTTCCTCGTCCTTTCGTTCCTTATCATCGTGACGGTGTACCCCTTCTGGAACACCATCGCAATATCGTTCAACGACGGGCTTGACTCCGTGAAGGGGGGGATACACCTCTTCCCCAGGAAGTTCACCTGGCAGAACTACAAGGCCCTGTTCATCGATGACAGGCTCCTCAAGGCCTTCATCATCTCGGTGACGAGGACCATACTGCAGACCGGCGTGAGCGTCTTCTGTACCTGTATGCTCGCTTACGCCCTGAGCCGCAAGGAGTTCGTCGCAAAGAAGGCATTCACCATCGTGCTTGTCATCTCGATGTACGTGAGCGCGGGTCTTATCCCGAGCTACATGCTGATCAAGAACCTGGGTATGCTGAGGAGCTACGCTGTTTACATTATTCCCAATATCGTGGACGTGTTCAACTTCATCCTCGTGCGCACCTACATCAACGGCCTGCCCGACAGCTTCGTTGAGTCCGCCCGCATTGACGGCGCGGGGGAATTCAAGATTTTCATGAAAATCATCATGCCGCTCATCGTTCCCTCTGTCGCGATGATAAGCCTCTTTGTCGCGGTCGGTGCCTGGAACAGCTGGTTCGACACCTACCTCTACTGCTCCGGAGAGCCCAACCTGCACTCCCTGCAATACAAGCTGATGGAATTCCTCCAGTCCAGCCAGAACCAGAGCGCGTCTGCGGCTGACGCGAACGCGATGGCAGTTGCCGCCGCGTCGGGAAGCTCCAGCGCGATGGTCACGCCCATAAGCATCCGCTCATCCATCACGATGATTGCAACCCTGCCGATTCTGGTCGTATACCCCTTCCTGCAGAAGTACTTCATCGTCGGTATGACGGTCGGAGGCGTGAAGGAGTAAAAGCCAAAAAGCCTTTACGGAAAAATAGAAAAGGGAAGCTGCAAGGCTCATCAGGGCCCTGCGGCTTCCCTTTTTTTTGTTCGTGTGCTACGTCGTGGTTACGCCGATAGCCCTGCGGCCTGGCCGAGGGCTGACGTAATCCGGTAGGCGTGGTCGCCGAATTTTTCTATCTGGCGGACAAGGTCTATATACATGAGCTCCGTCTTGACCTCCGCACCGCTTTCCAGCCGCTTGCGGGCAATCTTCTTGAGCGCCTTGTGCTGCGCGTCAATCTGCTTCTCGATTTCCTCGGCATTGGCAAGCTCCTCCGCAGTCCAGCTGGAGTCGAGGTTCTCATGCACGATGTCGAATGCCTTGCCTGCAAGCGAGAGATAGGGCTGGAGCTTCTCCAGATCCTCCATGCTGAACTTCATATCTTTGTCTGAGCTCTTCTTGAGCATGACCCCGATGCTGTAGCACTCGTCGCTCATGCTCTCTATGTCCTCGACAATCTGCATCATGCGGGTTACGTCGGCGGCCTGGCTTTCCGTCAGCGGCAGCTTGGAGCAGGAGACCAGGTATTTGGTCAGGGCCTCCTCCATCTGATCCACGTAATCCTCTTTCTTGGTCAGCATGTCGAAGTAGTCCCTGATGAAGGTGTCGAAGTTGCCGCTGAAGCCGACCTGCACGCAGCGGAACATCTGGGCGACGTTGTCCGCCATCTTGAAAATCTCTTTCTCCGCCTGCACGATGTAGGCGACGACGTTCTCGCGTCCTCCCGTCTCGCTGAACTCGAGCGTGTAGACGCTCTCCCCGTCATCTTCCTTGCTCTTGATGACTTTCTTTGCGAGGGCGGCGAACTGGACGGTGAAGGGCAGGAAGACCAGCGCGGTTATTGTCTTGAGAAGGGTATGCAATGCGGCGATGTGATAGCTGATGCTTTCCTGCACCGTTCCCGGCACGATGAAATCAATCAGGCGCAGGAGGGGAACAAAGAAGACTATCGCAAAGAACGCCATGACGACGTTGAATGTGACGTGGATAAAGGCCGCCCGCTTTGCGTTCTCCCGGTTGCCCCATGCCGCGAGCACCGCGTCTATCGTTGAGCCTATCTCGCTTCCGATGACGAGCGAGGCGGAGAACTCCCAGCTTATCAGCTTGTTGTAGGCGAGGGTGATGACGATTGCCGTCGCCGCCGAGGAGGAGTGGAGCAGGGCTGTTATCAGGAGCCCTATGACGACGCCGATTATCACGGAGACAAAGCCCCAGTCATCGAGCGCGGAGATGAAGTTGAGGTTGCCGCTGTCGGGGGCAATCGCGCCGGAGAGCATTTCCAGTCCGATGAAGAGCATGGCGAAGCCCATCAGGGCCTGCCCGAGGTTTTCCTGCCGGAGCTTCTTGATGGTGGTGAGCAGGAAGCCTATGCCGAATATGGGGATTGCGAACGATGATATCTTGAAGCTGAAGCCGAACAGGGAGACAATCCATGCCGTTATCGTCGTTCCGATGTTCGCGCCGAAGATGACCCCGACGGACTGCTCCAGGGTCAAAAGCCCCGCGTTGACGAAGGTGACGACCATGACCGTCGTCGCTCCGGACGACTGGATTATCATCGTGATGAGCATTCCCGTGATGAGGGCGAGGAAGCGGTTGCTCGTCATCAGGTTCAGGGCCTTCTTGAGGCTGTTGCCCGCGCTCTTCTGGATGCCGTCACTCATCATCTTCATGCCGAAGAGCAGGAATCCCAGGCTGCCGCCCAGCTGGAAAATCAATAAAACGATGTTCATCTTATGCCTCCGTTCCGTATGCTTTCAGCTGTGTCAGGGCGGGGAAGGGGGACGGATCGTCCGCCTTGATGAGCTTGTGGAAGGTCAGCGACGTGACCTTCTTGGGCTCAAACTGGAAACGCTGCTCCTCCCCTGTCTTTTTGAATTCCAGCGTCATCGTGCTGCCGTCGGAGAAGGAGAGCGTCCCTTCTGTCCACCACGCGTCGTGGGGGAAGTCCGCCCTGAGGTATATCCCGACCGAGGACAGGACGACCTCCCTGCCGAAGTCCAGGTGGAACTCCGCGTCGGGGTCCCGGTTGATTCCCCAGCTCGTGTAGGGCCATTCCCCGTGGAAGCTGTTGGCAAGCAGCCCGTCAACGGCGTTGCGGGAGGCAAAGACCGACTCCCCGCGGGTCTCCACGTTGGCCCATGTGTGCGGATACAGTCCCGTGTTGCCGTGGAAGTCCCAGGGGTTGAGCGCGAGGTTCCGCTTCTCTGCGATCTCTTCCCCGGTCGCCTCCCGGGCATACAGGTAGTGCCTCTTGCCCGTGAACGAGGAGGGGCTGTAGGACATCCGCGCCTCCGCGAAGGGGATGGGGAAGGAGTAAACGCCTTTGTAGAGGAGGACTGCCCCTTCCATCGCGTCGTCGAGCTTGACGAAGAGGAATGTCTTTCCTCTGCTTTCCGCCTCGCAGGAAAGCTCTATCCGGTCCCCTTCCTGATACTCCCCGTCGTAGACAGCCCACAGCTCCTGCCGCTGGCTCTTTTCCATCTTCTTTGTGCCGTCAGGCCCCAAGACGCTGATGCGTAGATTCATCTGATGTACCCTTACCTGTCTATGTTATCTCTATGTGTATTTCGTCCGTGAATGGAATCCTGAGCCTGTAGAGGCTGTCTTTCCATGCCCGTCCGAGCCGCTCATCGTCGATTTTGATTTTCTCCGCCTGTATGGCGGAACTGTCCGCGCCCTGCCCGGACGTGCTGACCCGTATGCTGCCTGTCTCCCCTGCCTGTATCACGTTCCCGTCGATGGCGGGTTTCTCGGAGAGCATCAGGTTCATGACGATGCTGTGTGCATTGCCGTCCGAGAAGACGGCCTGATCGTCCACCGTTACGCCGGTCTCCGAGCAGGTTACGCTCCGTATATATGAAGAAAGCCCTGCTTCCGGCGGGTAGCAGGGGGCGATGTCCTGCCTGATGGAGTCCTCCCCGCTTTCCACGTCCCTCGCCCGGTAGTCTGCCCCCGCCAGCTGCATCATCCCGTCGATTTCCGGCAGGTTGTGGTAGGAGGACTGCATGGTCCATATCGAGTAGCGGTCGGCTGAGAAGGTCTGCTTTGTGTAGCTCCCCACCCCCGCGTCTATGAGCAGGGGCTTCCCGTCCTTGTAGAGGGTGAGGCTCCCCGTGTCGTTGTGGTTGTGGCTGTCGCCGTTGCCCCCCGATTTGACTGCGAGGCTGTAGGCTCCTCTGTTCAAGATGAACACTCCGACACTCGGGTAGGAGATGCTTTCTTTCGTGTTTTTGCCCCCCGCCTCTTCCTGCCCGCTGTTCCCTTCGTATGCGTCCAGCTCGGAGGCCGTGCCCAGCGTTTGCAGCAGGTGGAAGATGTTGCAGCCTTCCTCGCAGTCGGCGGACAGGCCGAGAAGCTTCTCCTTCGTGTCCGACTCCTTCCAGCTCCTCGCGGCGAAAGCGCAGAGCAGGGGGCTCTGGACCCGCATGCCGAAGAGGTATTCCCGGGCACCGCTCATGCCGGCGCGGGGGGAGCAGTCTGCGAAGTTGAAGAAGAAGGGGCTGAACGGCGTTCTGTCACCGACCGCCCCGCCGACGTGCATGCGGGCGACGTATTCGGCGATGTTTTTCAACTTGGGCAGGGCGAACACGTCCCCGGTCAGCCCGCCCGTCACCGAGCTAATGATGTCGGCGGCATTGTAGAGGCAGAGCCCCGCATGCCGGTAGTATTCCACTCCCTCTGAGCAGCAGCCGTCATCCCCGTAGTCCTTGAGGAAGCAGTCGAGCGAGTAGAGGGCTTTCTTGACTGTTTCCCTGCGGGTCGCGTCTGTCTGCGGTGTCAGGAAGGCCGTCAGCAGGACATTCTCAGTAATCCAGGGCGTCCAGTTGCACATCGGCTCGTTCCCGTTCCCCATCCACCAGAAGTGTCCGTTCAGGTATGGGCGGATGATGCGGGTCTCCAGCTCGGAGGCAATCCGTTTGCAGAGAATCGGGGTGATGCTGTCCAGCTTGTCCTTGAGCAAGTTGTATATGACGGAAAGCTCCGCGGCGGTCTCGGCGGCGAAAAGGTCTATGACGGGGCGGGAAGGGGAGGGGAGGGGCTCCTGGGGCGCGTCCCGCCGGCTGCTGTTGTGGGCGGGCAGCTGCCAGCCGCTCTCCTCGCAGAGAAGCATGATGCCGTCCGCTATGTGATTCGTGTATGTTCCTTTGTCCTCAATGATTTCTGCGAGCGCGAGCAGGGCAAGGATGGCCCGCCGTCTGAAATAGGCTTTCTCAAAGCAGACCCTGTTTCCGTCCTTGGAGAAGCGCATATAGTCCGATGCGAGCAGCTGGGGCCAGCCTGTGCCATGCTCCAGCTTTTCCGCCGTCTGTGCGGCCTCCGCCGATACGTAGTCCTTGAGGTACGCGGGAATTCTCTCGCGGAGTGCCCCGCTGTCCGGGGATGAGAGGGGGCTGAATGTGCCGAAGTGAGCCGGCAGCCTGCATGCGTATCGGTAAAAAATATCTTCCATAAGATAACCGCTGTCTTTGAGTATAGTTTGCAAAAGGGGCTTGTGTCAATTCACTGTGTGCCGGACAGCCGGTCATGGCTTCGGCGAGGGGAATTGCACGAAAAGGCAAAACAGGCTATTATAGATTCCCATGTCCTGTAAGATCCCAGTTCTATATATCGTGTTCAACCGTCTGGATACCGTCAGGCGGACTTTCCCCCGCATAGCCGCCTGCCAGCCGGAGAATCTCTTTGTCGCCGCAGACGGGCCGAGGGCGGACAGGGAAGGGGAGGCAGAATCCTGTGCTGCCGTCCGCGATTACATAACGAGCCATGTGGACTGGCCCTGCTCCGTCCACACCCTCTTCCGCGACGAGAACCTGGGCTGCAAGCGGGGGGTCTCCGGGGCCATCCAGTGGTTCTTTTCCCATGTGGAGGCGGGAATCGTGCTTGAGGACGACATCCTGCCGGAACCCTCCTTTTTCCCCTACTGCGAGAAGATGCCCGGCCTGTACCGGGACGACTCCAGAATCGGGGCTATCTGCTCCTTCAACCGTGAGGGCGAGTCCTCCTTCCCGGACGACATCTTCCTCTGCACGACAATCGGGGTCTGGGGCTGGGCTTCCTGGGCAGACAAGGTGAAGGGCTATTCGGCGGACTATTCCCTGCTGCATGGCAATCCTGCCGGACCAGCTTCCTCCAAGAAACGGGTGACCCGCTACCTGAACCGGAAGGCTGAGGCGGAGCTTCTTTCCAACGCAAAACGGGCGGTGGAGGGAGAGCTGAATACCTGGGACTACCAGTTTTCGGAATATCAGGCGGTCAGGGGGAGGTATTCCCTCGTGCCCCGCAAGAGCCTTGTGCAGAACCTGGGCTTCTCTTCCGATTCCACTCACACGAGCGGCCGGCCTGACTGGTACAAGGACGAGAGCCATGACTGGGGCGGGGAAATCCGCGTGCCCGCCAGTCTCCGCCTGAACAAGGGCTATTCCCGGCTCTGCGAGGCTGAGTACGTTCCCAAGATGACCTTCAGGCGGCGGCTGAACAGGCTGCACGATGCCCTTGTCGCCGTGGCGGACAGGCTCGGCATCCTCGGTGGCATCCGCTGGATTTTGCATCATACGGTAAAGGCCGCAGGGAAGGGAGGTGCACGGTGAAAGTCCTCCTTATCAATTTCAAGGATTCCGGGGGCGGGGCCGCCATCGCCGCGATGAGGCTGGTGCAGGCACTGAACGAGGCGGGCGTTGAGGCCGTCCTTGCGGTGCCACAGAAGACTTGCACAAGCCCGTATGTGGTGGAGCTGCCAAAGAAAAAACGGGGCTTTCTCAGCAAGCTTGCCCGCTGGCTTGGGAATTATCTGGGGCATATCCTATCGCAGATTGTTGATCCGATTGCAAGCCGCATCCCCTTCCACCCCTTCCGCTTTACGACGACGAACGGCATCTTCCACACGACGAACTTCCGCTCTGAGGCGGACATAGACGTGGACTGGATAAACCGC
>CACYDQ010000276.1 GCA_902773215.1 uncultured Spirochaetaceae bacterium
GACACCTTCCCCGTCGGGACGAAGTTTGAATGGAAGTTCGCCGGTGCAACGACCTTCACCACGGCGCCTACGGCCGATGACGAAACCGACCAGATCCGAAACCAAACTGCGGGCGAGATATGCGGGGAGCCCGGAACCCCCGGGACACCCTCCTTGACGACGGCATCCACATACACCATAGCATGCAGGGCCGTCCTGGAAGGAGCAGACCTTCCAACCAACGCGACGGCATCGATAAGCATGCAGCAGCTCTTTACTCCGGCAGCCGTGGCAGCTTTCTTGGCAGACCCGTCAAACCCTGCTTTTGCGGCCTTAGGAATCACGGGTGTTGGCTCCCTTGCCCAGCCTTACAAGCTGCCCCCTGTTTTAGGTATAAGCAACGACCTTGCTGACCCTTCTGACCCTTACAGCAGCTCTTTAGTTACCCTCGGGCGCGCGATGAACAACAGCGCTGTTAAGTACGTAGACCTGTCGGAAACGCAGCTGCCTGACGGACTCGATATGGTAGGTGCCTTTGCAGGCTGTGAAAAACTGGTCGTGCCACCACAGTTGCCTTCCGATGTGACGAGCTTGGAGAGAACCTTTAGTGGCTGCTTCAACTTGAAAACTGCCCCGGAGATACCCGCCAGTGTGACTAACATGAAAGCATGCTTCAACGGGTGCTCCGGCTTGCAAGCCGCCCCGGAGATACCTGCCAACGTGACGGAAATGAGCCAGTGTTTCTGCGGATGCATCTCTCTGACCGGCAACGTCGTCATCAAGACGACAAGCGTTCCCGCCCAGGACCATCTTGTAGTTGGTGGATATGTCGGCGATGGTGACGGCTGGCACATGGCGTTTGCAAGCAGCTCGAGCAGCAACAGTGTGGCACTTTCGGGCATAACCGTGTATGTCGCAGACTCCAGCGTAAAGGATGCAATTCTTCTCAATTGTAGTGGCATTAACAGAACTGACAAGAATTTCAACAACAACTATGGCCTTGCTGATAGAATACTAGTCGTAGGCGAACCAGGCCCAGGAGGGGCCATAGTCGACTGGCCGACCACCCCGTAAGTGCGCCCGCCCCCGTGCACCGGCCGCGTCTACTTCCTCAGCCGCCCGCGCAGGTTCGGCAAGTCCCTCCTCATTTCCACGCTCAAGTGCTACTTCGAGGGCAGGACGCAGCGACATGACGGTGGAGACACAGGATGCGGTATACGTCTTTGAGTTCAAGCTTGACGGAACGGTGGAAGAGGCCCTCGCGCAGATAGATTCAAAGGGATACCTCATACCCTACGAGGCATCCGTCGGGGCGGACGGCAGGCCCAAGAAGCTCTTCAAGATAGGAGCGAGCTTTGACGCGCAGACCCGGACGCTCGGCGGCTGGAAGGTCGCGGAGGGTACATAAGGAGAGCCCGTTTAGGGGTGGCCTAAATGTCCGGCACACGGCCGGACAGCCCTTTTTTGTGTACATCCGAATAAAAAAACAGTATACTACCTGTATGGTTTCGATTGAGCATCTGCGTCGGATCTGTCAGAATGGAAATGTATTCGTTACGAATCATGCGATGGAACGGTGCCGGCAAAGGGGAATTCTGGTAAAAGATATCCTCCATGCCGTCGAAACTGGTGAAATCATAGAGACCTACCCGGACGATTTTCCGTTCCCGAGCTGTTTGGTATGCGGAAAATCGGTGGAAGGCAGTATAATCCATGTCTGTATGAGTGATGAAGGTGAAAGCAGCAAGATAATTACCGCATATAAGCCTGATTCAGACCGGTGGAATGAAGGTTTCAAGAGCAGAAAGGAGGTTCGCTAACATGAAATGCCTTGCCTGTAAGACTGACGGGATGATTGATGCGACGGCAACGTACTTCGCAAGCATTCGGAACTGCTATGTCATTATCGAGAACGTTCCGTGCAGGAAGTGCCCGCAGTGCGGCGAAGAGGTTTTTTCTCTGGACGTTCTGGGCCGCATCGATGAAATTCTGGAAGGGCTGACGAATCCCTCCGGAAAAGTGTGCATTATGGAATACAAGTCTGCCGCCTGACACCTATGACAAAGGTTCTGCCCGTGGCACCCACGGGCAAAATCGCCAAATATCCTCTTTAAAATCCCCCTTTACGCCGCCGATAATCTAGATGAAGCAGGCTTTTTAGGCTATACTAGGAGCAAGAGGTTATCATCTGATGGATAAAATAGGAATCAAGCTGGCTGACGGCTCTTTTTACCCGATTCTGGAAGACGGAAAGCCCGAGAAAAAAAACATATCGCTGACGACCGTCAAGGACAACCAGACGACCGTGCACGTGGACCTGTTTCGCTCCCCGAGCGGAGGGATGGAGGACGCGCAGTACATCGATACCCTTGAGATAGACAACCTGAACCCCCACACCAACGGGGACCCCAACCTCAGCTTCGACATATCGCTGGATGAGGACGGATCCCTCTCTGCCGAGATACACGATCCCGAGACGGGGCTTCAATCCTCCCGCAAGGTAAGCATTTCCTCCCTTGGCAATACGGTCGCGGAGAAACTCCCCGCCCGTGCCCCGGATCTCTCCCTGAAAGACGCGGAGGATGCGGACGAACCTATTGAGCTTGGTCACCACAAGGACACGGACGAGTACGTCAAGGAAATGGAGGACATCTTCAAGGCCCCCGAGCAGGACGTTTCGGAGGACGAAAAGGCGGACAGCTCCTTTGATGAAATAGTCAACGACATCTCGAACATAGGCAAGGACGCCGATTCCCAGGAGGAAAACGAAGTGATAGGCCCTTCACCAAACAACGAGTCTTTCGCGTTCGACGATTTTGACGGCGGCACGGCCACAAAGAAAGACGAGGTCGCAAAGGAGCCGATTGAAGAGATTTCGGCAGATGAGGCCCTGCCCAAGGACGCGGAGTTCGTGGATTCGTCCGGGGACGAGCCCCTGGACATGCCCGAGACCCTGGGCGCGCTCGATGAGGGGGCCGACCAGCCCGACTTCGGCTTCAAGGAGCTTGCGGACAGCAGCGCGGCGGAGTCCGCCTCCACAGAAAGCACGGCAGAGCCGGAAGCCCCGGTTCAGGACGAGGACGGCTTCGAGGAGCTCGGGACCCTGCCTGACTGGAGCACGGGCGGACTGGAAGAGGGCGACGACGAGGAGCTTTCCTCCCTCCCGGCCTTTGCCTCTGACGACACGGTTGTGTCCGAATCTGATGAGGACAAGACCGCTGACAACGATGACAACCTGGACGAGGAGAACCTGGAGCTCGCCTCGTTCGATGCGGAAGGCGCGGATGATTTGTCCGAGCCCGTAGTGGCGGCATCCGATGAGACGGAGATGCAGGACAAATCCCTGCCGGAGGAGCTTCCGCCCGAAAGCGTCGCGGAAGAAGCCGGCAATACCGAGGAGGAAGCGGAAAAAACTGCCTCCGCCGGGCTTGAGAGTTCCGGCGGACCTGACGACGGCGACGACCTGGACAAGCTGGACCTGCCCAGCATGAACCTCTTCGACGAATCATCGCCCGTCACGAAATCAGCCGCAAGCGACGACCCCTGGGCAGGGGAGGCGGCCGTGACAAAAAGCAGCCTGTTTGACGAGCCCGTAACGCCCGCAGAACCCGCAGCAAATGACTTCGAGCTGCCTGACCTGGGCTTCGATGATGCGGTGACGGAGGAGGCAGACACAAGCTTCGAGCTGCCGGACTTTGACCACGCCTCGTCCGCTTCATCATACGCGGCATCTTCGAGCGCGTTCGATGACTTTGACTCCAGCCTCAGATCGACATCCGACTGGCCGTCGCTCGACCTGGACGGGGATGACGCAAGCCCTGCATCCGGCGAATCCTTCACGCCTGACAATATGTTCGACAACCTCTATGACAAGGAAACGATAGAAGGAAAATCCTCCGACGGCTATGAGGAGGAGAAGCGGGGGACAAGGGTCCCGATGATAATCTGCATCGCCTGCGCGATTATCTGCATCCTCTGTCTCTTCTTCCTCTTCGTCATACCGACCCGCTTCAACGTCCTGCGCCGGGACGGCTCCCAGGCAATCGCGATGAACGACAAGAGGTCTTCCTCCAGGCCCGAGGGCAAATCCTCCGTCGGCGGCAATGAGGGCTCCGGGATTACGGACAGTTCCGCCGCGGGCAAGGACCAGAGCTCTGCGGGCGATTTGATAAAGCCCGCCTCCACGGCAAACGTCTCGGCCCCCCTTCCCAAGGTGGAGAGCGTCCCCGCAAAAGAGAACGAGATTGTCATCGCGACCGTGCCCTCCGTCGTCGTGCCGGAGACTCCGGTCAAGAACGCAAAGAAGATTCCGGACATCCAGTACAAGGTCGTATGGGGTGACACGCTCTGGGACATCGCGAGCGCATATTACAAGAACCCGTGGAAATACACGGTCCTGGCGGAATACAACCACCTGAAGAACCCGAACTTTATACAGACCGGCTCCATCCTGCTCATTCCGGCAGAATAGCCCATGCGAAGAAAGGCCGTAGTCCTGACCGCCCTCGTCTCCGTTTTCCTCGCCATAAACGCCAGCTGCAGCCGCAGGAAGCAGGCGGAGGAAAACACGCAGGAGAAATATGGCCGGGGAACGGAATACTTTATGGGACTCCGCTCCATGCAGATGGGAGAGGAGGCAAAGGGCAGAAGGCAGCTGCGGACGGCGAGCAAGTGCGCGAACCTCCTGATTGCCAGAAAAGCCAAGGAAGAGCTCGCCCGCTACGAGGACGGAATCGACACCCGCATAAAGGCCCTGTCCGCCCTGTATGAGGAATACAAGGACGAGGCCGCCCTGCTCCCCCTCTGCCGGGAGCTGTTCACGAACAAGGAATATGCCAGGCTCATCAGCGTGACCGAGGGGCTGGACCTGGCTACCTGCCACAACAACATCGCATACTACCGGCTCTGCTCGATGAACGAGAAGCACGATTCCCGCTTCTCGCAGGAGTTCCTCGCATGGTGTACCGGGAGGCCCTTTGAACGGCTTCAGTACAGCCTCTACTCCGAGCTGGCGGCCGCGCCCAAGGTCGTCAGGATGCTCTCCCTCATCTACACGCGGAACTACGGTTCGGCCTACCCGCTGACAAAGGAATTCCTGGAGGGCGGCGGCAAGGTGACCGCGCAGATTGTGAGCGCGATAGGCAAGTGCCTCCTGTACGGGTCCGCGGAATCCGCCGAAAATGCCGCCTACATGGAGAAGCATGCCTCCTCGGCCCCGGCCGGCTGCCAGTTCTACTTCTATTTCTATGCGGCCCGCCTGTACGACAGGGCGAAGGGCAGGCAGGACAAGGCGGGGGAATGTTACAAGGCCGCCCTCGCGACGGCAAAAGACGCGTCCGGAAAGCCGGACGGGAAGCTCTACGACAACGCCCTCTGGTACTACCTTATGTCCGCGCTGGATGTCTCGCCGGAAGCCGCCGTCAAGGTGCTGGAGCGCTACCGGGACAAATGGCATGACCCCTACTACTATGACGACTTTCTGGACTCCCTCTCCTACCGCCTGCTCTCCGGTCAGTTCTGGGGCCTGTACATCAGGGCGGCCGACCTTCTCGGGGGCTTCGCAAGCAAGGAGAGCACGGCCAAATTCAATTACGTCTCCGCACGGCTCCTGCAGGAGGGCATATACAAGCCAAAGGACATGGACGCGGAGAACGAGGCTTCCTCCCGCATGAACGCCGTGCTGGACAGCGGCACCGACATCTATTACCGGATGCTCGCAGCCTCCCGCCTGGGCGTAGGCAGGACGGAGCTCGGGGAGCGGCTCAAGCTCCTGCGGCAGGACCTGACGTTCGAACGGGACGAGGAGGCCGAGGAGCTGCTCTTGGGCTACGCGGACTTCGGCTTCCCGGAGAAGATATACGACGAGTGGCAGAACCATAAGGATTCCCTGGGGATGGACACGGTGCGGAAGCTTTCGAGCTTCCTCTTCAGCTGCGGCAAGAACCAGGAGAGCTACTACACCCAGTCCATCCGCATGGCCGCCCGCAAGCTCAACAACAGCGAGACAGCGCTTTCCGGGCTGGATGACAGCCTGTACGCCCTTTCCTACCCCCGCTCCTTCTCCGCCAAGGTCAGCGAGCATTGCGCCGAGTACAAGGTGGACGAGCACCTGATGTATGCGCTCATACGGAGCGAGAGCTTCTTTGACCCGGCAGTCATCAGTTCCGCCGGGGCAATCGGCCTGACCCAGCTGATGGAGATGACCGCCGGTGACGTGGCAAAGAAGCTTAAGATGACCAAGTATGACCTGACGGACAGCGGGACGAACATCCGCTTCGGCTCCTACTACATCTCCGAGATGATACGGCGGCTGGACGGCTCGCAGATTTTCGCCGTGTTCGCCTACAACGCGGGGATTACGAGGGTCCGCAACTGGTCCCTGTCCTTCCGGGACGAGCTCAAGAACAAGGGGGAAACGCTGCCGAACGACATCTTCCTGGAGATGCTGCCAATCAGCGAGACCCGCGAGTACGGGCGCAAAATCGTCGGGGCGGCGACAATCTACGGCCTGCTGTACTACGAGCTGTCCCCGGAAGAAGTCATCAGCCGGATTATGGGCTGACGGCCCCTGAAGCTGTCCCCTCCTGTTTTCAAAATCCTCAAACTGTTGTAAGATGGCTGTATATGATACGGAACATTGTTTTTGACGTCGGCTCAGTGCTGGTCCGCGTACGGCCCGAGGAGGCGATGACCGACCTCGGCTTTGACAAGAAGAAAGCGGAGGAGACTGTCCGCGCGACCTTCGGAAACCCGATATGGCGGGAACTGGACAGGGGCGTTATGAAGAAGGAAGATGTCTTTGCCGCGATCAAGGCGGGACAGCCCGCATCCGTGCAGGACGGCATAGATTTTTTCTTTGAGAAGGCAGTCTGGAACTTTGTCAGGCCTTTCCCCTACTCGCGCGGCTGGCTCTCCTCGCTCAGGGAGCGGGGCTACAAGGTATTCCTCCTCTCAAACTACCCGGCATGGCTCTGGACAGTCAACGAGCAGAACGCCTTTGACTTCCTGGACTGCATAGACGGCAAGGTCGTCTCCGGCTTCGAGCAGGTCATCAAGCCGGACCCGGCGATTTACCGGCTGCTGCTCTCCCGCTACTCGCTGACGGCCCCGGAGTGCGTCTTCCTGGACGACGTGGAGGAGAACGTGGCAGGAGCGCGCAGGGAGGGCTTCTCCGGCATCGTGTTCAGGAGCTACGAGCAGGCTTCGGGTGAGCTGGAGGAGCTGCTCAAAGGCTAGGAGCCCCGGTCCCGGGCGCAGCGCAACAGCCGTACCGCCCGGTGACTCAAGGTGCAGCAGGGATATTTAAAACGAAAAAGGCTTCCGGATGGAAGCCTTTCTTTCGTATTCTCTTACGGTCCCTACGGGAGTTGAACCCATCTTTAAAGATTGAGAATCTTTCGTCCTAGCCGATAGACGAAGGGACCAAACCCACATGCGATACTCTCGCAGTGTGGTTCCGACAAACAAACCCAGACTACCATAGCCTGAACCTGCCATCTGATTCACGGAACGGGCGACCCGTCCAGCAAACTTGCCTTGCTGACAGACTTTGCAGGCTGCCAGTTTTATCGTTCCCCAAGGAGGATTCGAACCCCCACAGTCAGAACCAGAATCTGAAGTGCTACCATTACACAATCGGGGAATGTAACGTGAGAATCACTATACAGGCAAAACAAAAAAATGTCAAGCCGTATGTAGCGAAAAACACGAAAATTTGCGGGGACCCTAGGGCTGCCCCAGCTGCGCCTTGAGGGCCGCCATCACCTGCCCCACGTTCTCCTGCGTGACATATTCGCCGAACATATCCGCTTTGTGCTCGGACTTGTCCTCGCGGAAGATGCGGTCCAGTATCATGTCTCCTATCCGGGCCTTGTAGTGGCTCGGGTCCAGGTAGTTGGCGTCGTCCTCCGTTATCGCGTTCAGGCAGGAGAAGTTATAGTAGGGGGTGACCCCCGCCAGCCGCTCCAG
Source organism: uncultured Spirochaetaceae bacterium (assembly GCA_902773215.1). Classification (GTDB taxonomy): domain Bacteria; phylum Spirochaetota; class Spirochaetia; order Treponematales; family Treponemataceae; genus Treponema_D. The sequence continues at coordinate 7,948 of CACYDQ010000276.1, forward strand.
GAAGTCCAGGTAGCCGGCCTTCGCCGACAGGCGGTACTGGTAGGCGAACATCGGGCTGGAAAAGACGATCAGCTCTATGCCGTTTTCCGCGCAAAGGGCCGCTATCTCCTCCAGGGCCTCAAGGGCGGCAGGATAGAAGTAATACTGCAGGACCCCGGAAGGCTCGTCCCCGGCACCGGCCGGTTCCTCAAAGCTGAAGCCGGTATCCATGTCATAGCCAATCCACCAGCCGGTCTCATAAAAGTTCCGCCTCCAGGCCTCGCCGTCAGTCAGTTTGCTCCTCAGTATAACCGGCAGGGCCTGAAAGACGATCTCGGGCTTCAGGTACATCGAATAAAAAGAGAAAAAGCTGCCGTCAGCCGGATATGGCCGGTGCATGGGATCAGAGAGATGGCTTTTTCCGTCGACCGCGCAGCACACCTCGTCTATGTTTATCAGGATCATCTTTATATGCACCCCGGCCTTGAGGAACGTCCTGATGTTTTCCAGATGCTCCTGGGGGATGCCGAACGAGTAGGTCATGTTGTAGGCCCGGTAGCCCTCGATGTTCTCCACGTGGAGCGCGCCGACACGCGAGGAGCCGAACACGAAGGAGTCGAACTTGTCCTTGTTGTCCAGTATGTATGCGGTCTTGATAAAGTTCTCGTTCGGCTCCACCCCGTTCCGCCTGACGGCCCTGCGGTGGAAGACGTTGAAGGGATCCACGAGGAGCGGCGGCAGGATAAAGGCCAGGGCAAGCGGAACGAACAAAAGCGCGAGCTTGAAGAAGAACTTTCTCATATACGGACTGCCTCCCTGCCTAGAACTGGAAATAGATGAACTGCACGTCCTCGTGCGTCATGAAGAGCGAGAGGGCGATGACGAAGGCGACGGCATAATAGCAGAGCCAGCGGACGGCGGGAGGCTGCCGGGCAAGGACTTTGCGCCCGTCCTCCTTGCGCGAGACGAACGACGCGGCGAAAAGCAGGGTGCAGAGGAGCAATGCCCTGAGCGCGAGCTTGAAGCCGAACCCGCTCACCCCTTCATGCAAGATGAACAGCTCGCGGACAGTATTAACCAGCCCCCGCTCACCGACGGACGCGATGCCGCCCGCAAGCTCGGCAGGCAGGAAGAACAGCTTCGCAAGGGCCCTCCCCGCATCCGCCATGCTGTCCGCGCGGAAAAAGACGTAGCCGATGTTGACAAGAAAAAATGTTATCAGTATCTGAACGTAATGCCAGGGCCTCGTGACCTGCCCGTCCTTCTCAAGATGCAGCCTGACCCTGACGGAAGCACGGAGCTTCTTTGTCAGCACGGACGTGATGACATATACCCCGTATACCGCGCCCCATCCGACGAAGTGCCATGCCGCCCCGTGCCAGAGCCCCGTCGAAAGCCAGACACAGGCAAAGGCGACGCAACCCATCATCTTGGAAATCCTCTTCCTGTTCTTGCCGCAGAACAGGGAGCAGAGCTTCTCGTTCCAAGAGGCAAAGCCCACGGGATAATAGAGGTAATCCCGGAACCATGCCCCAAGGCTTATGTGCCAGCGCCTCCAGAACTCGGGCACTGACGAGGAGAAATAGGGATGATCAAAGTTCTTCATCAGGCGGAAGCCAAGCACCTCCGCGCAGCCGATTGCGATGTTCGAGTACCCCGCGAAATCCGCATAGACCTGTACGGCGAAAAACACCGTCGCGAGGGCAACGGAGCAGCCGGTCGCCCCGCCGATGTTGCCGTAGATGCCGTTGACGTAGGGGGCAATGTTGTCCGCGATGATGACCTTCATGAACATGCCCCATGCCGCCAGCTTGAGCCCGTCCGTGACCCGCCCGTAATCAAAGCCGTAATCGCACTTGAACTGGGGCAGGAGGTTCTCCGTCCGCTCGATCGGTCCCGCGACGAGCTGGGGAAAGAAGGTGACGAAGAGCGCGTAGGTGATGAAGTCCCGCTCCGCCGGCAGCTTTTCCTGATATACGTCAATCGAGTATCCGAGCGCCTGGAAAGTATAGAAGGAGATTCCGACGGGGAGGGCGAATGACGTGAGGGCAAAGGGCCGGAAGCCCCCCGGCAGGAGGCCCGCGACGGCATTGGCGGAAACGGCGAACCAGTTGTAGTACTTGAAGAAGAAGAGGATTGCCAGGTTGCTCAGCAAGGAGATGACGAGGACAAGCTTTTTCCGCGCCGGCCAGCGTTCCATGCCCAGGCCTGACAGGTAGGTGATGCACACCGAAATCAATATGAGCGACAGGTACGCCGGATTCCAGCATGCGTAGAAAAAGAGGCTTACCGCCAGCAGGAAGAGACGGGTTACGGAATTCCGCCTGATCAGCGAGGAGCATACCGCATACCCCAGGCAGACAAGCGGAAAGAAAAGCCAGTAGGCTACGGAATTAAAAAGCATTCGTGCCCTACGCCAGCGTCAGGAAAGCCTTGTATGCCTCGTATGCCTGGCAGATGTCCTCGCGGGAGGTAATCTCCCAGGGGGCATGCATGCTCAGCACGGCGACCCCGGCATCCAGCACGTACATGCCGTACTTGGCGGCGAGGTAGGCAATCGTCCCGCCGCCGCCCTGATCGACCTTGCCGAGCTCCGCC
>CACYDQ010000277.1 GCA_902773215.1 uncultured Spirochaetaceae bacterium
AGATTTTCAAGAGCCGCATCCGCTCTTACAAGGACCTTCCCCTGCGTCTGGCTGAGTTCGGCCACTGTGTACGTAATGAACCGAGCGGAACTCTCCACGGTATTATGCGCGTGCGCGGCTTTGTACAGGACGATGCACACATCCTCTGCACCGAGGACCAGATAGAGGCGGAGGTCAAGAAGTTCTGCCATCTGCTCGTCGATGTCTACAAGGATTTCGGCTTTGACAAGAACCTTCTGGTCAAGCTGTCCACCATGCCCGACGACCACGTGGGCGACGAGGCGACCTGGAAGCACGCGGAGGAAGCCCTTGCGAACGCATGCGACTCCGCCGGGCTCAAGTACGAGCTGCAGCCCAAGGAAGGAGCCTTCTACGGGCCCAAGCTTGAGTTCACCCTGATTGACGCGCTGGGCCGCCAGTGGCAGTGCGGCACGATCCAGCTGGACTACCAGCTGCCTTCCGCCGACCGCCTGGACGCGACCTACATCGGCTCGGATAACCAGAAGCACCACCCGGTCATGCTGCACCGCGCCGTCTTGGGCTCGTTGGAGCGCTTCTTGGGCATCCTCATCGAGAACTACGCGGGAGCCTTCCCCACCTGGCTGCACTTCGAGCAGGTGGCGGTTGTCCCGGTCGGGAACGACTTTGACGATTACGCGAACAAGGTCGCATCCTGCCTGCGTGAGGCGGGGCTCCGTGCCAATGCCTACACCGATGACAGCAATATGAAGGCCAAGATAAAGATGATTTCCGGGGAGCACAAGACCCCCTACATCCTCGTCGTCGGGGCCAAGGAGCGGGACGAGGGCACCGTCACTGTCCGCTTCCGCGCCTCCAGCGACCTGGAGCAGAAGACCTTCAAACTGGAGGACTTCCGCGCCTATGTGCTGGACAAGGTTCATAGCCACTTCAACGGAATCTAAACCATGTGTTTGCGGGCAACCCCGCATCTAATCCCGGGCTTCATCGGGGCCCGGGATTTTTTGTCCTTATCCGTCTGGAATCTTCCGCAACAAGCTTGTGTGCTTCACATCCTCTCTACATCGCAGCGTAGCATGCATTTGAAAAGTATGAAGCCCTGTCCCCCCCCTGCTATATGTTGTACTCCTGGGGCAGGGAGATGTTGTTCCGGAGCAGGAATGCCCGGGTACGCTCGTTCTGCGGGTACTCGAAAATCTGCCCGGCTGTTCCCTGCTCCACGATTTTGCCGCCCTCCATAAAGATGACCTTCGTCGCCACCTGACGCACAAATTCCATCTCGTGTGAGACGATAATCATCGTGTTCCCCTCGGCGGCAATCTGCTTGATTGACGCGAGGACTTCCCCGACAAGCTCGGGGTCAAGCGCGCTCGTCGGCTCATCAAGCAGAAGCAGCTCCGGCTCCATCGCAAGCCCCCGCGCAATCGCCACCCGCTGCTGCTGGCCCCCGCTCAGATGCTTGGGGTAATACTGCAGGCGGTCCAGCATCTTTACTTTCTCCAGCTGCCGCATGGCAATCCGCTCGGCTTCCTCCCGGCTCTTTTTCTGCACCCAGACAAGGGGCTGGGCGACATTCTGCAGCACGGTCTTCCGCTGGAAGAGGTTGAAAGACTGGAAGACCATCGTGCTCCTCTTCCTCAGCGCGGAGATTTCCTTCTTCTCATGATTCCCGTAATCAAACGAGAAATCATCGAACGATATGACACCCTCCTCCGGTGTCTCAAGCATATTGATACAGCGGAGCAAGGTGGACTTGCCCGTCCCGCTCGGCCCGATTATCGCGACGACATCGCCCTTTTCCACCGTAAAATCAATTCCGTCCAGCACGGTGTTCTGCTGGAAGCTTTTCTTCAAATTGCTTATTCGTATCATATCATACCCCTGCCCTCACGACACTCACTGCGGCGAATTTCTTTTGACCCGACCAAGAAAGCGAACGCACTCTTTCCTTGATGCCGATGCCGGATTTCTCTGCTTTCGGTTCATCGGGAATCCTCACGGCATGCAGGACACGAGCGATGACGAACTCAAGGAAAATCGTGATGAGCCAGTAGATAACCGCAAGGGCGACGTATGCCTCAAAGTAGCGGTAATTACGGGCCGCGACAATTTTTCCCTGAGCGGTCATCTCCACGATTGCGCATGAGAATGCAAGCGACGTCCCCTTTACGAGCCCTATCAGCGTGTTGCCCAGGGACGGTATGGCAAGCTCCAGTGCCTCCGGGATGACGATCCTGACCATCCGCTGAAAGGGAGTCATTCCCAAGGACGTGGCGGCCTCGATTTCCCCCTTGTTCACGGCCTGCAAGGCGGACTGAATCGTGACGGCATGAAGCGCGGACTGGTTCAACGACAGGGCGACGATGGCGTAGATGATTGACGGGACGTTCCCTATCATCACCTCTTTACCGGTCCAGTAACTGTAGTACTTCAGGAAAATCGGAATGCCGAAGTAGGTGACGTAGAGCTGCACAAGAATCGGCGTTCCCCGTATCACCGAGATGAAGAGGGTCACGAGCCGTTTGAGTACCGGGACTTTTTTTATCCTGATAATCGCGAGCACAAAGCCTATCGCAAGCCCCAAGACCATCGCAAAGACGGACAGCTTGAGGGTGACGGGCAAAAAACGTATGATTGCCCAGAAGTCGTCATAGACGACGGACACATCGAACAAGTTTGGCATACATCCCTCCTATGCGGCCTTCGCATCGTTCAGGTAATCAAAGGCATAGGCAAGGAGGAATTCCAGCCCGTACAGCAGGACTTTCTCATCCACCAATGTCTTGTCGGTATGCTGGGGACGGTATACCCCGTCCGTCACGCCGCCGACATGTACGAACACGCCCGGTATCTTTTCCTGATACAACGAAAAATCTTCCCCACCCATGCTCGGCTTTGCCCACTCGACATACTGCTTCCCAAACAGCTCCTCGACTACACGGGCCGCACGGTCAGTGCTTTCCCTGTCATTGTTCACCGCATGACCATGATTGACATGCGCCACTGAAACGGAGACATCATGGCTCGCCTCAATTCCCTTTGCGATGCGGTCAGAAATCTCGTTGAGGATTCTCGTCGTCGCCTCATCGAGCGTACGGAAATTGAGCTGGATGACAACCTTCTTTGGAAATCCGCAGGACTCGTTCTCGGTAGACACAACGGTCGGAACGAGAACTCCCTGATCCTCGCCCGGGACATGCCGGGTCGCAAGGGAAGTCACCGTGTTCACCAAATCCGCCGCCGCAAGCAGGGGATTGCCTTTCGCGCCGTCAGCCCGCGTGACCGTGATGGTAACGCCCGAGCCGTATGACGACATGACCCCGTAGTTGAGAGAGAATATTCCCAAGTCCTTGTCAGCGGCATTGTGCACGCCGACGATGTTGTCCACCCCGTCAAGGATGTTGGTCTCCATCAGCTTCCGTGCCCCGGCACCTATTTCCTCTCCTTCCTGAAAGATAATCTTCACCGTGCCATGAATCTCATCTTTCAGGTCCTTCAGGATTTTCGCCGCGCCGAGCATATAGGTCGCATGAATGTCATGCCCGCAGGCATGCATCACGCCGGGATTCTCCGAGGCAAAATCCACGCCGGTCGCCTCGGTTATCGGGAGCGCGTCAATGTCTCCCCGCATCGCGACGGTCTTTCCCGGAAGGCTTCCCTTGATTGTTGCGACGATGTCGCTGACACCGGTCGTCTCGTAGGGGATGCCCCACTCATCGAGATGGCTCTTGATATATGCCGCCGTCTCGAATTCCTGACTGGACAGCTCAGGGTGGCGGTGGAAATGCTTTCTCGTCTCAACGAGAAAATCAAAGTTATCCAGCACGAGTTTCTTCAAATCTGCCATTATGCGACCTCCTTAGTTTTTTTGCCGGAATACCGTGCCTTGTAGCTCACCTGATACAATGCGGAGATGGCATCCGCGCTCGTCTCGATGAGACTCTTGAGCTGCCGTGCCTGGGCTTCCGTCACGAACTCAGCTCTCAGCACCAGATCTGCCGTCTCAGGGATGATGTTGCTCTTTGTTCCCGCCGAAAAGCTGACGGGATACAGGGCGACGTTATCGAACGAGTCGAACTCGTACCACAGGCGCTGGGTCACCGCGTGAATCAGTTCGAAGCCTGCGATGACGGGGTTGTGCGTCTTGAACGGCGTGGAGCTGTGCCCGCCCAGTCCCAGTATGTGTACCGCGACATCAAATGATTCGGTCCTTTTCGGATTTTTCTCTGCCATACTCTGTTCCTCCTTATTTTGCCTGGTCCTTTGCGACTTTCTCACGGGCGGACTTCACCAAATCAAGCGTCAGGTAGTCATCCTCTTCCGTAAGCCCGAAGTATTTTGCGCGGAGGGCGTGAATCGTCCCGTCCTCGATAAGGCTCAGCAGGACGTCATCAAACTCTTTCTGCAGCTGCTCCTCGCCTTTGGGGAAGATGTAGAAATTGCCGTCAATGTGGAAGTTGCCGATGCTGTCCATCCATGCCTCATAATCCTCACGGGGTATCGGATGAATCTCAAGGTTGTCAAGCTTCGTCCTCGCGACATGCTGCTCGATTGCGTAGCGCGTGAAAAGGTAGAAGTCATACTTTCCTGTAGAGACATCAAGCCCGTACTCGGTCTCGGCATCCGTATAATGAATGTCGATGGGATTGTCGGGGTAAGTCTTGTTGTTCAGCTCGTAATTCGTGGAGTTAAAGCTGCTCGGGGACGCGACGGTAGAATGCCCGCCCAAATCCCGCACGGTCTTGATGGGGCTGCCCTTCTTCACGAGTATCGCGCTTCCGCCATAGTCATAGGGAGCGGAGAACAGGTACTTCTCGCCGCGGGCACGGTTGTAGCCCAAGTGATTCACGCCGAACTGATACATGCCGCTGTCAAGACCCGTAAAGATGGACGCGAACTCCGTGACCACGAACTTGGTCTCGTACTGCGGAAGCTTTTCGAACACGAGGCGTATCACGTCTATGTCATACCCCCCGGGAACACCATTGTCATCGACGACAATCCATGGCGATGGGCTGGAGCTCGAGGCTATCGTGATAAGCCTCTTGCCTGTCTGCCCCTCCGTGTTTTTCTGTTTGCCTCCGCATGACAGCAAAAGAAGTGATGAAAGCAAGACGGCTCCTGCCCCTGCCGACCTCAGATGTTTCGTAACGTTCATATAAATACCTCCAGTATTTTGGCCAGAAACAAAAAAGGCTCCCAAAGAAGGGCGGGCACTCCCGCCTCTCTTTCGGAACCTCTGGTTATCCAGTCAGTCCTCGGGTATTCCTTTTTCATTACCTAGTTATTAACTAGGGGTATAATACAAAAGCAAACCCAGTATGTCAATAGGTTTTGAAAAAGTTATGAAAAAAATTATCTTCTCGTATACCGTTCCAACGCCCGCCTGTAGTACAGGACCATCACGAGCGCGGTGAACACCCAGACGATGGGATACGCGAGGGCGACGAAAGCAAAGCGACCGGAAAGATGCGTACTCATAAAAAGGTAGGTCTGCCGCAGGACGACGAAGCCGCCCAAGATTATCGCGGTAGGCGCAAGGGACTCTCCCAGACCGTGCAGAGCCTGACAGTACAGCATCGTGGTCGCACACAGGACATAAAAGGGCGTTGCAAACCGGATGAAGAGTGAGCCGTAGCGGACCGATTCCGCATCGCTGATGAAAAGCATGGTAAAGCAGCGGGCAAAAAGGAAGGCAAGAAAGGAAATTGCCCCGATAAGGCACAGGTTCAGAACAAAGGAAAGCTTTACGCCCTTCCGTATGCGGGCGAACTCGTTCGCCCCGAAGTTCTGGCTGACGAACGTCGTGATGGCAAACGAGATGCTTACCATGGGCATGATGATAAAATTGTCAAAGCGCGAGAACACGGCAAAGCCAGCGATGCATGCCTCCCCGAACACGTTCACGTACTTCTGCATGAACGTGTTTGAGAGTGCGATGAGTGCGGATGAGACCGCGCCGGGAAGCCCTATCTTGAGGATTTTCGCGAAGATGGGACTGCTTACCCGCAAGTCCCGGAGGCGGATTTTGTAATCCCCGTCCACCGTGCAAAGAACCCAAAAGACAGGCACAACGGAAAGCATCTCGGAAATCACGGTCGCAAAGGCTGCCCCCCGTATGCCCATTTTCAGGACAAGCACGAAAACGAGGTCAAGGACTATGTTTATCACGGAGCTGAATATCAGGAAATAGAGCGGGCGTTTGGAATCGCCGAGGGCTCGGAGGATGCCGGAACCTATGTCATACAGAATCAGAAAGACCATTCCCGAAAAGAAAATCCGAAGGTAGGAACTTGCCAGCTCAAAGACAGCAGCAGGGACACGAATCAGGCGGAGCATGAAGTTTGAGATAAAAATCCCGAAAAAGCTGAGGAATACGCTTATAAAAAGTGAAGCAAGCACCGACGTATGGACGGCAGCTTTCAATGCCGCCCTGTCCTTTGCGCCGAAGCTCTGAGAGATAATGACCTGTGCCCCTGTCGCAAGCCCGTTGAAAAATCCAATGACACCAAAGACGAGCTGGCCCGTGGAACCGACAGCGGCAAGGGCATCCCGTCCCAGGAAGCGGCCGACGATGAGGCAGTCCATCGTGTTGTACAGCTGCTGGAAGATGTTCCCAGTAAGCAAGGGCAGGGCGAAGCGGACAATCTGCGGGAGGATAGATCCCTGAGTCATATCCGTGCCGAGCCGTTCAGGAGATTTCGTCATATCCCTCAAAAGGAACACATAAAAAAGGTTCCTGAAGTGGGACAGCATACGCCGTCCTCTTCAGGAACCTCCAGTTTTCTGGTCAGTCCCAGTTAATGTTCTTTCTTGTCGAACCTGAACTTCTCGTTTTTGTCAATCTGTATGATCCTGCCGTCCTGTATCTGGATGGTCACGGAACCGAACTTGATTGAGCGAACGTATTCGGCAAGCTGGCTGAATTCCTCAGGAAAGGGTTCAGCCGGTCTCTTATGCAGCACAACAGTATCCTGCGTCATATGCAGCTCCCGTCGGCACGAAGCCTAGTTGAAGCGCTGCACGGCAACGGTATAGATATCCTCTATGAGCCGTATACCCCCGGTGTAGCCAGCATAGAAGCTGTCCATGACGACCCTGTTCTGGAAAGGCCATGAGACATTCAGGAAGTTACCCTTCAGGTCTTCGGTGACTTCCTTGTCATAGTAGCTTCCCAGCACGAGGGGATATCCATGGTAATCATGCTCCCGTATCTGATTGTGAATCAGGTAGCTGTCGGTCGTAAATTCCACTTCCGCCTGAATGCCGTAGTTGAGCTTCTTGAATTCCTCCGTGATTGCCGCCTGGTAGTCCTTGGGCGTGTCATCGGTGATGAACTGCTTTGCGGGGAAGAGGCCCAGGTCGTTCACGAGGAACTTCGTGAAGGCGAGGGCATAGTGCGCATCCGCGACAACCGAAAACTGCTTATTGATGACGCGGTTCTCCAGGAAGAGATCGGCATAGCGTTCGATGAGATAGTAGAAGTACTTCTCATGCTCCGCAACAACGGCCTCCACTTTCTCCGCAGGAACTTTCGCAAACTCGCCGACCGCGCGGAGGAACTTGCTGGTCTCAGTCGCCCCGACGGGAAGCACCGGATAGTGCAGATAAGGAATGCCGAGCTTCTTTTCCATCTTCTGCACGTTCTTGAGTCCGACCCAGGGGGAGACAAGCAGGTTGAACTGTGCCTTGGGAACAAGGTCGATGTTCTGTATACCCCGGTCGTATCCGAAAATCGTATTGGGTGTAAGCCCCAGCTCCGCGACGAGCTTTTCCAGCTCACGCAGGTTTCCCAGCCAGAACTGGTCCTGATAGGGAACGTCCGCCCAGATGTTCACGAGCCCCGGTACTTTCTCGCTGTCGGGCACCTTCTTGAGATACTGGCTGATTATCGCATCGACGACCTGCTCGTGCCCCTTGTAGTTGTTACCCTTGAAGCCCGCCGTGCTCGCATAGATGACGGGCTTTTCCGCATCCGCGAACTGGCTCACGACCTCTCCGGTGTCGTCCCCCACGATTTCAGGAATGCAGCCGGTCAGCACGACGTAGAGGTCGGCATCTATGACTTTGAGCGCATTGTCAATCGTGCTCGCGAGCTTCTTGGTTCCGCCAAAGACGACATCCTTCTCATTGATGCTCGTGCAGGGGAAGATGTTCGGCGAGAAGTAGCCAGAGCTGCCCATGCCGTCAGAAAGCTTCTGGGCACATCCCGGGCCGGAGTGCAGGACGGGGATGGCCCTCGTAATCGCCTGCACGGTCTGCATGGAGGCAAGCGCACACTTGTATCTTTGTTTATCCAGCAACTTTGCCATTTTTCTTCTCCTCCTCAAAGAATTTGTCGATGTTCTGCTCATACCACCAGTCGGTGTAGGGCAGCTTGACCCGGCTGGCGAGGTTCTTCTCGAAGCTCCTGTTGCGGATGCTGTCCAGAATCGTCTTGGCAAACTCAAGCGTGTGCTTGTAGCCGAAAATCATGTACTCATCGGCAACGTAAACCGCGCTTGTCCCGTTCTTGATTGCCCACACGGTTGAACCGGGATGACGCGAGAAGTAGAGGTCGGGTTTGAACTTGTGAAGGATATTCATCACCTCGTAGTTCTGCTGGTCCGACACGCTCGCCTCAAAGTTGATGTTGTTCTCAAGCAGGTACTTCATCGACGGGGGTACGTCGCCGTTCTCGTACTTCTTGTCGTAGTGCCAGGCGAGCGCCCACACGACCTCAATTCCCAGCTCGTTCAGGACACGGCTCACCTCGAAGGTGTAGCCGGGCCCCATGCCAATGACGGCGCGGAGTCCCTTAAGTTCCTTCTTTATCTCTTCAATCTGGGGGATGTAGATAGCCCGCTGTTCCTCGATGTACTTCTCCACCTTGTCGCTGCGTCCGGTTACCTTTCCTATCTCGCGGAGCCATGTCTCGAAGCCGACGATGCCGCACTGGTTGATGCTGCGCACGTAGGGCACACCGTACTTCTCCTCAAGCCCGTTGCCCAAGTAGTTCCCCAGGGTACCGCAGATACAGGTCGTCACGACGGACTCCGAGATGTGGGACAGCTCCTCGATCGTCGAGTTGCAGTACAAGAAAACCGGCTCCAGGTCGAAGTTCTTGAAAATCTCGATAATTTCCGGCCTCGCGCTCTCGTAGAAGTTCTTGAAGTTTATCGTGTTCCGCTTCTGCTTGGGCGGCTGCACGATACCTGACAATACGGCATGGTCGGCGATGTCAAAGCCCGTCGCCCAGATGCGGGACTTGAAGCCCTCGCAGTGGACGGCGATGACCGGCACGTCTATCTCCGCCTTCACATCGTCCACGATGCTGTCTATGTCCTCTCCGATGATTCCCGTCGCGCAGGAGCTTGCCACAAAGATTGCCTTGGGCGAATAACGCTTGTTCACCTCGAGGATAATCTTCCTGAGCTTCTCCGTGGAGCCGAAAATCGTATCCTGCTCGTTCATGTCGGTTCCGACATAGACAGTGCTGGTCGTGACACCGCGCTTCTTTGCCATTACCTTGTCCAGGTAATAGGTCCCGGCGGCCGTCACGGAACAGCCCGCAGGCCCGTGATGGATTATCGCGATGTCGCGGATTGCAGACAACTGGCCCAGCGCACACATGGAAAGACATGAGCTGGACTGGGAGAAGCAGCGGGAACAGCCCTTAAGCGTCCCGCACTCGGACTTCTCAGCCAAGTCCTTCAGGTCACCGATATACCCCGTTATGGACCCGATCCTGTTCTCGCGGGTCGCAACGTTGGAAGAGTTTAAATTCACAGCCACAGTTTGCTCCTTTAAAATCTATAAAACACCTAGAATCCGGCCTTGCTCTCTACGTCGGGGCGCACCCGCTGCAAGTCCTCCGACAGGTAACGCTCGCCGTTGTCGGGCAGGAGCGGAACAATCAGCTTGCCCTTGTTCTCGTCACGGAGAGCCTGCTTGATTGCTATGGCGAGGCTTGCTCCGCTCGAAGCCCCGATGAAGATTCCTTCGTAGTGGGCGAGCAGGTGAATGGCCTTCAGTGTCTCAGCATAGGTTACGGTCTCATACTCGTCCACGACCTTGTCATTGAAGTTGGTCGGGGCCATCGGGTTCAGACCTTTCTCATCGTGAACAGCGTGGATGCCGTGGAAGCCGCCGTCCTCAACACCCTGCACGACGGGGGTCTCCACGTCGGCCTTGTCCGGCTGTGCGATGACGACCTTGACCGCCTTGTTCTTCTCCTTGAGAAACTTGCCCACGCCGTGGGTGGATCCGCCCGTACCGACACCGCCGACAAAGATATCGATTTTGCCGTCCGTGTCCTCCCAAATCTCCGGACCGGTATGTTTGTAATGGGCGGCAACGTTATCCGGGTTGGACAGCTGCCTGGTGGTCCAGCTGTTCGGGGTAGAGTCCAAGAACCACTGGTACACGTCGTTGAAGGCCTCGATTCCTTTCTCGAAAACCCCGGCTATCAGCTCCTTGGGCGGGGAGACGATTTCCGCATTGTATGCTTCCATCAGTTTCTTGCGCTCGACCGATACCCCGTTCTGGATTCCAATCTTGAACTTGTAGCCCTTGGCGGCTGCAACCGAAGCAATGCCGATGCCCATGTTGCCGCTCGTGAACTCGACGAGGGTCGTCTTGTCAGGGCTTATCTCCCCGCGCTGCTCCGCGCTCTCGATAATCTCCAGCGCAGCCCTGTCTTTGTGGCTTCCCGCCGGGTTAAAGTACTCCAGCTTGCCCGCGATGCGCCCCTTGAGTCCGAGGGCCTTCTCCAGCCTGTGGAACTCCACGATGGGGGTATGCCCGATAAGCTCCGTAATCGAATTGTATATCTTTGCCATATTGTTATTTCTCCTCTATCTTACAGAGCGCCACGGATGGCGCGTCAATTCATATACTAAATCTTGTAGTCGTCGGCCATGTCCATGAGGCCGTACTCAAGCAGAATCTGCTCCAGCCGCTCCTGCGTCATCGGGGTCGGAATCGTGAACATCTTGTTGTCGATGACGGCCTGCGCAAGATTCCGGTACTCCGTCGCCTGGGCTGAGTCGGGCTTGTACTCGATGACCGTCTTGCGGTTTATCTCCGCCCGCTGCACGATGTTGTCGCGGGGAACAAAGTACAAGAGCTGCGTGCCGAGTTCCTTTGCGAAGGCGCGGAGCAGGTCAAGCTCGCGGTCAACGTTGCGGCTGTTGCAGATGATTCCGCCCAGACGGACACCGCCGGCCTTCGCATAGCGGCTGATTCCCTTCGCAATGTTGTTGGCGGCGTACAGGGCCATCATCTCGCCGGACGCGACGATGTAGATTTCCTTGGCCTTTCCCTCGCGGATGGGCATGGCGAATCCTCCGCAGACGACATCGCCGAGAACGTCATAGAAGACGAAGTCAAGGTCATCCGTGTATGCGCCCAAGTTCTCCAGCATATTGATGGACGTGATGATGCCGCGTCCGGCGCATCCGACCCCCGGCTCCGGTCCGCCCGACTCCACGCAGCGGGTCCCACCAAATCCCGTGCGCATGATGCGGTCAAGCGCGACATCCTCTCCCTCGTCGCGGATAGTGTCCAGAACGGTCTTCTGCGCGAGGCCGCCCAAGAGGAGGCGGGTCGAGTCCGCCTTGGGGTCGCAGCCGACGACCATGACTTTCTTGCCGTGCTCCACAAGTCCTGCCGTGAGGTTCTGCGTCGTCGTTGACTTTCCGATCCCGCCCTTACCGTAAATTGCAATCTGCCTTATCTCGCCCATCGTGTTTTTTCTCCTTACACAAGTTTTATTCTATATTAAACAGGCCCTGAACGCGGTTATACTTCCAGACCTTCACAATAGCTTCTTCTATACTGCCGGG
>CACYDQ010000278.1 GCA_902773215.1 uncultured Spirochaetaceae bacterium
GTCGCTCATAATCTTGACGACCTTACGGGTCATCAGGATAACGAGGTCAACAATCTGCTGCTCGGTCGTGTCAAGGATTTCCTGCCGCTTGCCCTGCACGGATTCGATTATCCGGTGAATCCGCTCAATCAGGCGAGTACACTCGTCCTTGCCGCTCTGGAAGCCTTCCTCACGCCCCTTCTCAAAGCCCTCATCCTGGGACTTGGCGGAGATAGCGGCTTTCTGCTCTTCGGCTGCGGCGATTATCTTCTCTGCCTCGGCCTTCGCGTCGGCAATGATTTTCTCCGCCTCCTTGCGGGCGGAATTCTTTATGACGCTCGCCTCGTCGCTCTGCTTCTTGACCTCGTCAAAGGCGACGTTCTGGGCATCGCGCACGATGTTGTCAGCCTCGGCATGCGCCTGGGCAATCATCGCGGCCTTGTCCTTCTCGAACTGCGCCTTGAACTCGTCGGCCTCGCGCTTGAGCTCCTCGGCAGTAGGCCCGGTGTATTCAGGCTCCACTTCCTCGACTTCCTCCACCTCCGGGGCGAAGGACTTCGGAAGCGTGAGGATAATCTCTCCGTCAACTTTGTTAACCTGGTTCGGTCTGAATACGGTCTGGGCCATTTTTTTCTCCTGAAATTTCAAGGCAGCCACAGGCCCCTGTCGGGGCCCATGACCACCCGCTTAATCAAAAACTATTCGACAAGCTCATCATCGCCGGAACGGGCAATGACGATTTCACCGCTGTCCTCAAGACGACGGATGACAGAAACAATCTTCTGCTGGGACTCCTCGACGTCCTTCAAGCGGACAGGCCCCATGAACTCCATGTCTTCCTTAAGCATACTTGCGGCACGCTTGGACATATTGCGGAAAATCTTGTCCTGGACTTCCGTATCGACGGCCTTGAGTGCCTTTGCAAGCTCCTGCTGGTCCACCTCGCGGAGAACCTTCTGGATGGCGCGGTCGTCGAGCATGACGATATCCTCGAAGACGAACATCCGCTTCTTGATTTCCTCTGCCAGCTCCGGATCGTCCTCTTCCAGAGTCTCGATAATCGCCTTCTCGGAGGAACGGTCGACCAGGTTGAGGATTTCGACGATGGAATCGACACCTCCTGCGGCCGTGTAATCCTCGCTGGACAGCGTGGAAAGCTTCTTCTCAAGAACGCGCTCCACCTCGCGGAGAACGTCAGGGGACGTGCGGTCCATCGTCGCAAGACGCTTGGAAACCTCCGGCTGGATTTCCTCCGGCAGGTTCTGCAATATCGTCGCGGCCTTCTGCGGCTCCAAATACGCCAGGATAAGCGCAATGGTCTGCGGGTACTCCTGCTGAACGAAGTTCAACAGGTGGGCCGGGTCAGTGCGGCGGATGAAGTCAAACGGACGCACCTGCAGGCTGCTCGTCAGGCGGTTGATGATGTCAATCGCCTTCTGGCTGCCCAAGGACTTCTCCAACAGCTCGCGGGCAAAGTCAATACCGCCCGTGGTGATGAAGTTCTGGGCCTGCATCAGCTCCTGGAACTCTTCGAGTACCTGCTCCTTGAAGTCCGCGTCAACGGCATCCAGGCGGGCAATCTCAAAGGTGAGGGTCTCTACCTCGTCCTCCCTCAGGTGCTTCATGACATCGGACGAAACCTCGCTTCCCAAGGCCACCAGGAAGATGGCGGCTTTCTGCCTTCCGGTGAGGCTCTTGTAATCCTTGAGGCCGCCTTTCTTCTTGCCGCCTCCGCCACCACCGCCAGCCTGCTTTATCGGCTGCTTGATGTGGCTCTCTGATTTAGCTGCGTCAGCCATGATTAAGCCTCCTCCCTAAGCCACGTGCGTATGAGCATGGCGACATCCTCCGGATGCTCCTTTGCCATAGCGATGGCGTTCTCCTGAAGTTCCGCCCTCCTGCGCTCCTCGACGGACATGGTGACGGAAATGTCTTCGTTCTTTGCGTCCCAGATAGCCTGCTCGCGCTCCGCCTGCTGGCGGCGAAGAAGCTCCTCCTCGCGGAGCCTCCTCCTTCTCTCTATCTCGCGGCTTATCAGACGGAACGCGATGAAGATAATCAGCACGACCGCAATTCCGAGCAGGACAAAGAAGATGGTCTTCTTGGTCTGCTGGGCCTTGATGTATGCGGCATCTTCCTCACGGAACTGGTCGGTCCTGTCGAACTGAATGTTCGTCACGGTAACGCTGTCACCGCGCTGGACATTATAACCGATGGCACCCTGCACGAGCTTGGTGACTTTCTCCAGTTCCTCATCGCTTATCGGGACATACTCGCGCTCGTATCCGCCGGTCTTGCTCAGACGGAGCTTGCCGTTCTCGTCATAGAGCGGGTAGTTCCAGATACCGTCGATGTTGACGGAAATTGTCCGCCGTCCCTTCTCAGGGGACTTCGTTCCAGAAATATTCTTCTCATTGAGGGCATAATTGCGCTTTACGCCGCTCTCAGTCGATTTTCCGATCACGTTGGACATATCCGAATAGACGGGCGGGTTCTGTCCCTCCACACCGGCAGGTCCCTCGGGGTTGTAGCCTGTTCCGGTGAAGTCTTTGTCAACCGTCTCCTCGGAGATAACGAGGCTGTGGACAGTCTCGCTGTCATCGTAGACCGTGTCAGGGTTATCCGGCTTAATCGTGATTCCGGTATATTCCTTGGAGGTGAAGGTCTCCTCGGACATGTCCATCTCTATGGTCATGTTCGTGACCTTGACACGCTTGTCGCCGAATGTCGTCTGGAGCTGCTTGAGAACCTGACTGGAATACTCGGACTCCAGCTTGCGGATAGCCTTCTCCTGCTTCTCGATGAGGCCCAGCCTGTCACTTGCCTCCATTCCGGCAAAGTCGTTGACTTCCTCGCCGGTCTCCCCGTTGACAATCGTGATGTTGTCCTCGGAGAGGCCCTCGACGCTGCGGGAGATAAGGCGCTGGATGCCCTTGACCTGCTTCCTGCTCGTGAGGATGTCGGGATCGTTTGCGAATATGGTTACGGAAGCCGTCGTGGGCTTCTGGTTCTCGGAGAAAAGGCTTTCCTCAGGAAGCGTCAGTATGACGTTCGCAGAGCGTATGCCGTCAAGCTGCTCCACGTGGGCCTTGACAGCATCCTCCATCGCCCGCTTCCAGTTTACCTTGTCATCGAAATCGTTACGTGTCCATTTGGCCGTATCAAAGAGGCTCCACGGGTCTTTCTTGGAAGGCTCAAAGCCCTCCGCAACCAGTTTGCTCCGCCATTTTCTCGCGGTCTTCTCGTCCTCAACGGAGATATAGCCGTCAGAATCAACGTAGGTCTTTACGTTGTCGGAGTCCAAGCGGGTTACTATGCTCTCCCTCTGGCTCTCGTCCGTAATCGGCGAGTTAAACAGGCGGACAGTGGAAGGCTTTGCGGATACCCGTGCCAGAAGGACGACGGCAGCAATCACTGCAAGCAGGATCACGCCACAGATAAGCTTCTGGACCAGGGACCATTTGCCCCAC